>JACDCK010000394.1 GCA_013817595.1 Pyrinomonadaceae bacterium
CGCATGTTGCCCTCACATCTGCGGGCCATGCAGGACATCGAACAATGCCGTACCGCCACCCTTGGCGGTCAGGTCTATTACTGCCAAAAGTGCGCTGAGCGGCGCTACAGTTATCACTCGTGTAAGAACCGCCACTGTCCCAAGTGCCAGAACGAACAGGCCAATGAATGGTTGCAAGAGCAACAGAATCTATTGCTCCCGGTCAATCACTTTCTGGTGACCTTCACCTTGCCCGCGGAGTTGCGAGCGGTAGCCCGCAGTAACCAGAAGCTGATCTACAACCTGCTCTTTCGCGCTTCCTCCGCGGCGCTGCTGAAGCTGGCCCAAGACCCGCGCTTCAGCGGCGCTCAAATCGGCATGGTCGGCGTGCTGCATACCTGGACGCGTCAGCTTCTCTATCATCCGCACGTGCATTACATCGTCACTGGCGGCGGTCTCACTCAAGATGGAAGCTGGCAGTCTTCCCGCCCAGACTTTCTGGTTTCCGTCAAAGCTCTCTCGCCGATCTTCCGCGCCAAGTTCCGAGACCATCTGAAGAAGACCGAGCTATTCGCTCAAGTGGGTGAGCAAGCATGGAAAAAGAAATGGGTTGTCCACTCTGAACCCGTCGGCACAGGCGAGGCGGTCTTCAAGTACCTGGCTCCTTACGTCTTCCGTGTTGCCATCAGCAACAACCGCATCCTGAAGCTTGAGCAGGGTCAAGTCACTTTCAAGTACAAAGAATCAGCCACCGAGCCAAGTCCGATGCTCTACCCTGAGTGCTGAAGAGTTCATGCGCCGCTTCCTCCAGCATGTCTTGCCTAACCGCTTCGTCAAGGTCCGTTACTACGGTTTGCTGAGCCCCGGCAACCGTAAGCTGCTCGCACAAGCCAGAGAATTGCTCGCCGCACCTGCCGCCGACTCGCACACCACTGCCAGAGAAACGCGGGCTCAAGAGCCAACCGTTGCTCCTTCTTGTCCGCACTGCGGCGCCCTCTTGACTCTGATAAGGCAACTCAAACCAAGGAGCGGAGTGCCGCCTTGAGGAGCTAGCTTGATGCTGCACTGTTTTGCTCATCACCAGCACCTCGCCTTACCGCGCCAGCGCCAGGGTCAACCTTCGGCGTCAAGGAAACACTGTGCCTTACTGCTGCAAAAACCTGCGCCTCGCTGCCTTTCCTACAGCCACCCGCTTGCTCAACTACGCAATGACCCCTTCATGAACTTCGCAGCAACACCCTTCCTGCCGCACAACCTAAAAACTTCCGCCTTCGCTCCAGTAGAAGCGCTACTCTTCACCCTCACAACTCGTTCCTCAAACTCCAAGTAGTCTCCACCTCCGGCTTAGTCCAACACAGAATTGTGTGGCGGCTTCACCTTATGTCACTCGTCTCTTCCCCACGCCGCGCCACACTAATTCTTAATACGTTATGCAGCGCGTACCTCGACATACTCAATGCTCGATGACGGCTCAGGAATGGGCTGACCATCTTCGCGCAGGCCCTCGATGTGAAATTCGATAGCCTCTTGGATCAATTCCAGCACCTCTTGTTTTGTCTCAGCGACTGCAACACAGCCCGGCAAGTCTGGCACATGTGCGCCGAAGCTATTTTCTCCCTCTTCGACGATTACGGCATATCTCATGATTGATCCCCTCTCTGCTCCTTCAAACCGGCCTGCTTCAGAATACTATTCAGCGTTCCTGGCGGGACATCAATACTGGGTTTCCCTGACACTGTAACGGTACCAGACTTACTGGGATGCTTAAACTGACGATGACTGCCTCTGGTCCTTGCCTGATACCATCCATCTTCCTCAAGAAGCCTGATGACCTGCTTTACTTTCACGCGGGAATGATAGGTGGTTTTCTACGCCAGAGGAAGATGCATAACGCTGGCCTTCAGCTGCGGCGCGCGATCAGCATCCGACCTGGATCAAAGAGATTACTTGAGAAGCATGCTATCGCACCGTCAGCTGCAAGGTTTTGTTGAACTAAATCCGCCTGCGGGCGGATAGATAAAAACCTACGGGTGATCACCCACCCTTTTCGATTCCCTTTAGGCAATCAGTGGCCCAGTATTCCTTCCGGGGAGGACCATGGTGTCTCCAGGCAAAAGAAGCCACCGTTTTTCCCCTCCCCGGAAGGAGCTACTACCATGACTACTGGAGCCATGTCACCGTTACGTCAACGGATGCTTGAGGATATGCAATTGCGAGGACTTTCGGCAAGAACCCAG
>JACDCK010000395.1 GCA_013817595.1 Pyrinomonadaceae bacterium
GGTTCAATCAGCGTCGCACGCAACTCAGGCAAGGTCGTCTCTTTTTTTGAGCCACGCGGTGACGGTTTGTCTGGAGACGCCGAAAGTGCGCGACAACCCGCGCAGACTGCTGCGCTCATGATAGGCACGAAGAATGCGCGCACGCTCTTGTTCGGTGTAGCCATTTGGTTGCGGGTTGTCACGGCTGGTACGTCCACAGCGAGAGCAGAGATAGCGTTGTTTACCTAATGTGTGACTCTTTTTTGCAGTAATCCATTGAACTGAAGCCTTTGTAGAATGGCTGGCGACCAAACCAAGCTATTCTGAAAGGAACAGTTCAATGGACAGAGACAGTTTTATCATTACCGTTTATTGTCTGGTAGTCGAAACTTACAAGATGGTCAAAGCAAACTATCCACTCAGGCACGGCGGTTTTCCGCCCGCGCTCACGGATGAAGAAGTCATCACGATGGAAATCTGTGGTGCGTACTTCAAACTCCACTTGGATAAAGACCTCTTCGCTTATTTTCACAGCCACTACCCACATTTCTTCCCCAATTTGCGTGACCGCCCAGACTTCGTCCGCCAAGCAGCTAACCTGTGGCGAGTTAAAACAATTATCTGGCACCGCCTCGTGACTCGCAGCGGGGAAGCCGAGAACCCCGTCCAAGTCATTGACACCTTGCCCCTGCCGGTCTGCACTTACACACGCGCGCGGCGCGACCGCTGTTTCAAAACGCTGGCGGATTATGGTCATTGTGCCGCGAAGCAGCTTTCTTACTACGGCTTCAAACTGGGCTTGCGGGTCTCCGCTAACGGGATGATTACGCACTTCCCACTGTTGTGCGCCCGCGCTCATGATGTCAACCATCTCAACACTTTGGTCGAAGGCTTCAACGGTCTGTGTCCGGCGGACAAAGGTTTTATTGACCCTTTCCGCCAACCACTTTTGCTTAACCGCTACGGAGTGAAAATCGTTACTCCAGCGAAATCAAACATGACAGAACAACATCCACGCTCTTTACGAAAGTTCTGCTCACGAATTCGTAAAATCGTGGAAACCGTCGGTTCACATTTAACCGAACGTTTTGCTGTAGGAAAGATTCGAGTGCATGACTTGTGGCATTTTCAACATCGCCTGATTCGTAAAGTCTTTAGGACTTTCTCAGATCAGGTGAAAACGATGGTCGGATTTCTGAGTTGTTGCTTCAGATAATCGGACAAGAGGTTGTGCTTCAACTGATAAACGGTTTGTTTGGTTTGATACGCCAGTTCTTTGAAACAGAGCCACACCAGCATACTGGCACACAAGTGATTGCGTTGGGCACGGTTGAGCCGACACTGACAGCGCTCCAGTCCGGTGACTTGCTTCTCTTCGCGGTGAAACTGCTCAATCTTCCACCGCTGACCGCTCTCCTTTTGAGCCTCGTCGGTGTCCACTTGAGTCACATCGTTCGTGACGATGTAGTCCGTCCGGTCGGGTGAGACCACTACTCGGAACAGTTTCAAGTACGTCGCTTGCGCAAAGCCTTTGACCTTCACCAGTTTGCCCATCTGCTCTTCCTGTGTCGTCCACGGCAAAGTCTCGACCGCGCGGTAGGGTGCTTGCCCGCGCGTTTCATCTACCAGCCGATTCTTCTTGAGCGGACAGTAGAAAAGTTTGTCAGCCTTGCCCAAGCGCGTCATCAACTGCACGGTGGCGTACCACGCATCCATCAGCACCGTGCGGAAGCAGAGTGCCCGCCGCTCCACCGAGTCGAGCATGTCTGAGACGTGGTCGAGTTTGGTTTTGCCGTCGCGCTCCGGGTCGAAGATGCGATAGTCAATAATCCAGTAGCGATCAATCTCGGCGTTGTAATAGACGAGGTTGACCAACCCGATGCCCTTAATGACCCCATGTGCGTTGCCGCTGTATTGGCGGCGCACCCCGGCAATCTCGAAGGAGTAAGACTTATCCACGACTGTGTCGTCAAAGATTAAATACCCGGCAGTGGAGGCGACCAAGGTCTGGCGCGCCTGCTCCCAAATGAGACGCGGGGTGAGTTTCTCGTTTTTCAAATAACGATAGACGCTGTTATGGTCGAGTCCTTCGAGATGCTCCGCCAGATTCGTACAGGTATAGTTAATCTGGCTCGACAACAGATATTGACAGTAGATTTGCCGTGTCGTTTTCACAAAGCAAGTCTAAGGTCATTCAACTATTTGAGAAAGTCCTAGAGTACAGAATTAACCC
>JACDCK010000396.1 GCA_013817595.1 Pyrinomonadaceae bacterium
ATCGTAGAGTAATAGAATGAGTCCGAGCGCGGCATGCGCTTCGGCTAGTCCGTCATCGAGCGACAAAGCTCTCAGCGCGGCTTCTTTTGCTTTTGGCATCAGTTCACGCGACGGTATATCGCTAAAGCCTGAGAACAGCGTGTAAGCGTCCGCGAGTCCGGCATAGCCGAGCGCGTAATTCGGGTCAACCGCGACGGCCTGTTGGAAATACTCGATTGCCTGCTGCAAGTCTTTCACCCTGCGCTTGTTCCAATGTAAACGCCCTCTCAAATAGAACTGGTAAGCTTCCGCATTCGTCGTATCGCGCCTGACGAGTAGCTGCTGCTCTTCGCCGGACAGCCTCAACCGCAGCTTCTCGGTGACCTCCCGCGCAATCGCTTGCTTGACCGCCAGCACGTCCGAGACTTTGCGCTCGTACCCCTCGCCCCAAAGCTGCGCGCCTGTGGTGGCATCAACCAAATCCACCTGAATGTCCAGCCTATCTCCAATCTGGCGCACCCGCCCCGTCAACACCGCGCGTACATTCAAATCGCGTCCGACCCGTTGTGGGTCAACCTCACGTCCCTTGTAACGGAAAGCCGTACTGCGAGCGATGACTCTTAACTGCCGCAACTCTGTGAGGCTGTTAATCAGCGCCTCAGAGATGCCGTCGGAAAGATATTCCGTGTCACTGTTGACGCTCTCGTTCTTAAACGGCAAGACGGCGATGGATTCGATTTGTGTTGTGGTTGGCGAACTGCGGCTGAAATACCAGTAGCCGAAACTGAGCGCGGCAACCACCAGAATCGCCAGCGCGGCACTGAAACTGCCCTTACGCTGTTTGATGCCACTTGTGATGTACTCCGCGCTCGACGTAGGGCGCACGGTTGCAGCTTGCATGCCGGTACTTGAGAGCGCCACGTTCGCCGTTGTCGCTACCGGGCTCTGAGAAGCACTCGCTACCCTGTCCCTCTCCGGCGAGGCAGAGCGTTCCAGCTTGGCGGCAAACTCTATCTCCTGTTTGAGTGTACGCAAATCAGCGAGCAGGCTCTTAATAGTTTGATACCGCTCATCCTTGTCTTTCCGCAACGCCTTGCTGACAATGTGTTGCAAGTCAGCAGGTGTTTCGGGCGCAAGCTCTCTCAGAGGCTGCGGCTCTTTGTGCAAGAGGGCACCCAGAATATCAGCCGTCGTCTCGCCCGCAAACGGCAATCTTCCCGTCAGCATCTCGTACATGACAGCGCCGAGGCTGAAGATGTCCGTTCTCGCGTCTACCTCACGCCCGCGTGCTTGTTCCGGACTCATATACGCAGTAGTTCCCATCACCACGCCCAGAGTCGTCTTAACCAGAACTTGTGTCGGGGCTTCCGTGTCGGAGGTCGCATCGTCTTTTTTCTCCGTCAGCTTCGCCAGACCGAAGTCCAACACTTTCACCAGCTCATCCTCGCGCAGCATGACGTTCTCAGGCTTGATGTCTCGATGTACGATGCCATTTCTATGAGCGGCATCGAGAGCGACAGCAATTTGCATGGCAATACTGAGCGTTTCGTCAATCTCCAAGCGCTCGGTCTGCAACTTCCGGCGCAAAGTCTCGCCTTCTATGTACTCGGTGGCGATGAAGTGCGCGCCGTTCTCTTCGCCTATTTCGTGGATCGTGATGATGTTCGGGTGATTCAAGGCGGAAGCGGCTTTTGCCTCTCGCACGAAACGATGCAAGCGCTCTTTATCAAGGATGAATTTATCGGGCAGCAGTTTGAGCGCGACGTGTCGTTCAAGTTTAGCGTCCAGCGCCAGATAGACTTCGCCCATCCCGCCTGCGCCTAGTTGCCGGAGAATGCGGTAGCGATTGTGTAAGATGGTATTAGGTGCGAGCACCTTGATTTGGGCTGAGTTGTCGAACAGCCTATAGACCGAAAGGCTGGTCTGATTGGCGAGTGAGAATCTTAACTTAGTTTTACTTCCGGCGCGAGAATTTAGTCAGAACCGGGTAAAAGACACATTGGCGAACGGGTAATCCTATCGGGCGTTAGTGCGCCAAGCCGAAGCTTGGCGCTTCTTGCAGGGTGAGAGTCCCTGCTGAGTAAGGTCTAACCAACCACTCATACCGAGTGTTGCAACTGCTACTGAGGAGGTGAAAGCCGAACAAGTCAGTTGAAGCGTACACAGGGAAGCACGCAGACCGCAGGGGAGACCGCACTTCCCAAAGCTTGATACAGCCTCGTCACGAGCTAAT
>JACDCK010000397.1 GCA_013817595.1 Pyrinomonadaceae bacterium
CGGGATTACGATCTCGACTGCGCACGTCGAATACCAGAGTGACAAGCGCCACTACGCTCATGTCGATTGCCCTGGGCATGCCGACTATGTGAAGAACATGATCACGGGCGCCGCGCAGATGGATGGAGCGATTCTCGTCGTCTCGGCTGCGGACGGTCCGATGCCGCAAACACGTGAGCATATTCTGCTCGCGCGACAGGTGGGTGTGCCTTCGGTGGTCGTGTTTCTGAACAAGGTCGACATGGTGGATGATCCGGAACTTCTCGATCTCGTGGAGATGGAAGTGCGTGATCTCCTCACCCAGTACGAATTCCCGGGTGATGCCATCCCAATCGTGAAGGGCAGCGCGCTGAAGGCGCTGAACGGCGACGACGACCAGGAGAAGCAAATCCTCGCTCTCATTGAAGCGGTGGACGATTACATCCCCGTCCCGGACCGGCCGATTGATCAGCCATTCCTCATGCCCGTGGAAGACGTGTTTAACATTGAGGGTCGCGGCACGGTTGCGACCGGTCGTGTGGAACGTGGCATCCTCAAGAAGATGGAGGAAGTCGAGATTGTCGGCATCAGCAACACGGCAAAGACGACGTGCACCGACATCGAAATGTTCCGTAAGCTCCTCGATGAAGCCCGCGCGGGCGACAACGTGGGTCTGCTGCTCCGGGGTGTGAAGAAGGACGACGTCATGCGCGGTCAGGTGATCGCGAAACCCGGGTCAATCAAGCCGCACAAAAAGTTCAAAGCGGAAGTTTACGTCCTCAGCAAAGAGGAGGGTGGCCGTCACACGCCGTTCTTCACAAACTACCGTCCGCAGTTCTACTTCCGGACCACGGACGTTACGGGCACGGTGAAACTTCCTGAAGGCGTCGAGATGGTCATGCCCGGCGACAACGTTTCTGTGGAAGTCGAGTTGATAACTCCGATCGCGATGGAGAAGACAATTCGTTTCGCGATTCGCGAAGGCGGCAAGACCGTCGGCGCTGGTCGCGTGGGTGATATTTTAGACTAACGATTTTCCTCTTCCGCTTCCCTCTGAGTCTGCTCTTTTGAGCGGTCTTGAGGAGGAGATGAAGAGGAAGAGGGAGAGTATTTAGGTCAGTAGCTCAATTGGTAGAGTAGCGGTCTCCAAAACCGTCGGTTGGGGGTTCGAGTCCCTCCTGACCTGTTCGACCCCACCGAGCCTTTTTCGACCCCGCACTAATGATCGGCAAAACCAAGAGCTTTCTCGGAGAAGTCAAAGTCGAGCTGCAAAAGGCTTCCTGGCCGTGGGAGCCAAAAGAGAAAGGGATTAAGCGCTACAAAGAGCTAACGGATTCCACCCTCGTCGTGATTATCGCGATGCTTCTGCTCGGCGGCTACGTTGCGCTTTTCGATTTCATCCTCGTGAACGTCATCCACTTCTTCACCCGGCTTCACTGAAATGGCTTCTGTTCTCGCGCCAAAAGATCAGTGGTACGTAGTGCACGTGCTCTCCGGACAGGAGAACAAAGTCCGCGATAACATTGCCAAACGGGTGAAGACCGAGGAAATGAGCGACGTTGTTTTCGAAGTGCTCGTTCCGACGGAGCGCGTCTCCGAGATCAAAAAGGGGAAGAAGAGCGAGACTACGCGCAAGTTCTTCCCCGGTTACCTGATCGCGAACATGCATTTGCTCGACGAGAACAATCAGCTCGTCGGCCGCACCTGGTATTTTATTCGTGATACGCCGGGGGTGATTGGTTTCGCGGGGACAAAGGATAAACCGATCCCCATGCGGCAATCGGAAGTCGACAGCATGCTTGCGCAAATGCGCGAGCGTGAGGAAAAAGTGAAGCCGAAGGTCAGCTTCGAAGTCGGCGAAACGGTGAAGGTCGCCGACGGTCCATTCCAGAATCAGAACGGCATCGTGGAAGAGATCGACCCCGACCGCGGGAAGCTCCGCGTTTCCGTTACTATTTTCGGTCGCGCCACTCCTGTTGAACTTGAATACTGGCAGGTCGAGCGCGGCTAGTCGCCGGTCTCTCAACCATCAACTCTCAACCATCAACTTTCCCCAATGGCCAGAAATCGTAGCTCACATCAAACTGCAGATCCCTGCCGGGCAGGCAAATCCAGCTCCTCCCGTCGGCACCGCGCTCGGGCCGCGTGGCGTCAACATCATGGCGTTCTGCAAGGAATTTAACGCCACCACCCAGAAGCAGGCTGGCGACATCCTCCCCGTCGTGATTACGGT
>JACDCK010000398.1 GCA_013817595.1 Pyrinomonadaceae bacterium
GGTCCGCACGATCTGATCAGTTAATTCGCTTGCGACATTCGTCCTCCACGTCCACCTGTTCTCGATAAAGCCCCAAAAACTCTCGCTGATCTGCCCGCAAGGTGTTCTTTCTGGCGGATTGTCTGATGCTTAAACAGCAATGGCATGAACATTGCCAAAGAGAAAGCAGGAGCTGAAACATGAAAAAATTATTCGCAACTGCAATCTGTCTAGTCGCTTTGATCATCGCCGCTATGCCAGTTGGAGCGCAGACTCGTTATCGCGCCTCAAACCGCAGATCGGTTCAGAATAGTCGTCAGTACGACCGGAATAACAATGGTGTAAACCGTGCCGATGGTTACCGATACGATCGTAACCGTTCCGTGTGGGACAGGCATCGAGACAAGATCACAACTGCGGGGGGCGCAGCTGGTGGTGCGATTCTTGGTGGACTGATTGGCGGCAAGAAGGGCGCGATCATTGGCGCGATCACGGGTGGGGCCGGTGCCGCCGTTTATACCTACAAGATTCGCGAGAAGAATTAGCTTCTAGTTGGAGTTAAGATTTCAGGTTTGGTTACTCACCGATCAATTTGGACGTGGGTGGCCATAGTAGAAGCCCGGATGTGAAGGGGAGAGCACATCCGGGCTTCAACATTTTCCACGGCTCACTTTCCGCGTCTCACTTAGACCCGTTTATCCTGCCTCGCACTCTTTTTTTCGCTTTGGACAAGCACACCCGCTTTCGCTTAAGTTATCTAGTTCTTTTGTGCTCATGACCAAGGCCAAACTATTCTGACCAAGCTAGCTCTGATTCTCTTCGGTCTGCTGATGGGAGTGATCATTGCCGAGTGGACATTGGAATGCGGTAGGCCTTCGGGTTGCAGGTGTACTGATTGCGCAGAAAGTGAAGGATGGCGTTCTCGGCAAATAGCGCCCGACGCCCGGTTCTGTTACAAATAGTATTCACTTATTAAATTCCGCCGCGGAGACTTCGAATGCACTACTACGACAACGTACTCGGCCTGATTGGTCGGACGCCGCTGGTTAAGCTTAATCGCCTGACGCGTGGGATTAAAGCGACAGTTCTGGCGAAGATGGAGAATCTTAATCCGGGATTCTCGGTGAAGGATCGTATCGGCGTCGCAATGATTGAGGCCGCGGAACAGGAAGGCATACTCAAACCCGGTGGAACAATCGTCGAAGCCACTTCTGGGAATACTGGGATCGGACTCGCCCTGGCGGCTGCGGTAAAGGGTTACAAATGTATCTTCGTGATGACGGACAAGGCGTCGGTGGAGAAGTCGCGTTACCTGAAGGCATTAGGCGCCGATGTTGTGATTACTCCGGTGTCGGCTAAGCCCGGAACACCTGACCATTACGTCTCAACAGCCAAGAGAATTGCTGCGGAGACTCCCAGCTCGTTTTATCCCGATCAGTATTCCCATCCAGCGAATCCTGAAGCTCATTACCGCACCACCGGTCCCGAGATCTGGGATCAGACGGAAGGAAAGATCACTCATTTTGTTGCCGGAATCGGCACCGGCGGGACCATTTCGGGCACGGGAAGGTTTCTGAAAGAGAAGAACCCGGAGATTGAGATTATCGGAGCGGACCCCTACGGCTCAGTTTTCAAGACCTATAAGGAAACGGGAAAACTGGTCGAAGCCACTCCTTATTTGGTCGAAGGGATCGGTCAGGAGGTGATACCGCCGAATGTGCATATCAAATACGTGGATGATGTAATCAATATTACTGACCGTGAGTCTTTCGAGATGTCACGCCAGTTGGGGCGGCTGGAAGGTGTTTTTTGCGGAGGCTCTACGGGAACAAACGCAGTGGCTGCCTTGCGGGTGGCCCGCGATCTGGATGCCGACGCGGTGGTCGTCTTCATTGTGTGCGATACTGGCGAACATTATCTTACCAAGCACCATTCAGACGAGTGGATGAAGGAGAAACGTCTGCTCGAGCCGCAGAAGATTAGTGCGGGTCTGATCAGCGGCACCAAGGGAAATGGTGCGCCGGCGAGTCTTGTCTGGGTTGCTCCGGCGGCCAAAGTGGGAGATGCGCTGGGCAAGATGAATGAAATGGGTTTGACTCAAATACCTGTACTGGAAGACGGACGGCCCGTCGGATCGCTGCGCGAGAATCGCGTGCTGGCAAAGGTTGTACGGAACCTTGAGCTGCTCGAATCTCCTGTAGGCGAGGTTATGGAAGTGAGTTTCCCAACTGTG
>JACDCK010000399.1 GCA_013817595.1 Pyrinomonadaceae bacterium
GGTCAACCCCGCCAACTGCGCAGCCCGCCAACGTCGTTCGCCGGCAATTAACTCATAGTTGCTGCCCTTCCTTCTCACCAAGAGGGGCTGGACCACGCCATTCGCTCTGATCGATTTCGCGAGGTCCTCCAATCTGGCTTCGTCGAATCGAGTCCGCGGCTGCATACTACTAGGCTCAACCGAGTCGATCGCAATCTCATCCGGCTCTTCGGCCGAACCTGTTTGTTCAACCGACAGCAGTGCGGCCAACCCCCGGCCCAGCGGCTTTCGCGTCATGAGCAAGTATCTCCCTGGCTAAATCGATGTAGGCCTCCGAGCCTTTCGAATGTTTGTCATACAGGATTATAGGTTTTCCGTAACTGGGGGCCTCTGCGAGCCGAACATTCCTGGGGATGACGGTGTGAAAAACCTGTTGACCGTAGAAGTCTCTCAAATCCGACGCCACCGCGGCAGATAGATTTGTGCGCTCGTCATACATAGTGAGTAGAAGGCCTTGGATCGTTAGCGTGGGGTTGTGCAGCCGCCGAATTCGAGCGAGTGTGTCGAAGAGCTCAGTCACTCCCTCAAGAGCGTAATACTCCGCCTGAATCGGTACCAACAGGGACTTCGCTGCAGTAAGGGCGTTTAGCGTCAAAAGGCCGAGCGAAGGGGGGCAATCGATTATGATGAATTCGTAGTCGCTATCTACCGATTCCAGCGCCTCTCGGAGTTTGAACTCGCGCCTATCCATGTCGACCAACTCAACTTCAGCTCCTGTTAAGTCCTTGTTCGCGGGGGCAACATGAAGGTCGGCGATCGCTGTGGTGAGGATCACACTTTTCACGGGTTCAGCCAGAACAATGCTGTGGTAGAGATTCTTTCGGAAACTCCCACGAGGGACGCCAACCCCAGAAGTCGCATTTCCTTGGGGGTCCGCATCTACCAGCAATACCCGGATGCCTTCGCTGGCGATGACTGACGCCAAATTGACCGCAGTCGTAGTCTTTCCCACGCCGCCTTTCTGGTTTGCGACTGCGATTGTCTTGGCCATTGTCAGCTGCTGACATTCCTCCTCGTGTTGCGGCGCTAAACTACCATAAAGGTAACGGAGACGCCATAAACATTGCGCTGGCGTGGTTTTATGGGAAGGGTTTCACGTGGAACCTTAAGCGTCGGATGGGATACGTGAAACTATTAGGCCGCCTGCCGCTGAACCGTCAAGTGTACAAGCAACATTGATAGCGCGGCGGGCGTTAGCCCCGGTATGCGGCGAGCTTCCCCAAACGTCAGAGGTCGAGCGCGCTCAAAACGCTCAACCATTTCATGTGAAAGTCCACTCAGTCCCCGGAAACCGAAGTCGGGTCGAATCTGAAGGCCGTCATGCTGGTGTAGCCGCTGCAAGTTGAGCCTCTGCGCTTCGATATATCCTGAATAAAGCGAGTCAGCCAACCCAGACTCAATTTCAGAATCAGTTATACCAGCCAGCGTCTCCACAGGTAATACCGACCGGACGACATCCACGCCAACCCCGTTTCGCTTTCCAAGTTGCGCCAACGTTACCGAATCCCCCAGATCCACGCCGAGTTTAGAACTAAGCGCCGCATATGCGGCGTCGGAGCGTTTGAGCCGGGTCTCATTCAATATTTTACCCAGTCGCGCAATTCGATTTCTTCGCTGATTGAATCGCTCCCAATCGAAGTCACCCACCAAGCCCAGGTCTCGGCCGTATGGCTCAAGGCGCTCGTCTGCATTGTCGTAGCGGAGAGCAAGGCGATTCTCCGCCCGAGAGGTAAAGACTCGATAAGGCTCATCCACACCTTGGTTTATGAGATCATCAATCAGAACGCCTATATAAGCCTCGTCACGTCGTAACCGAAATCTCTGTCGACCCTGAACAGCTAGAGCTGCGTTGATCCCAGCAATCAGCCCCTGACAAGCCGCCTCCTCGTAGCCTGTCGTTCCGTTGATCTGGCCAGCGTGGTAGAGGCCTGAAACCCGAGTCGTTTGCAGATCCGGGCCTAGTTCTCGAGGATCGACAAAATCATACTCGATGGCATACCCCGGCCGGATGATTCTCGCCTCCTCCAGGCCTGGAATTAACCTTACCAACTCCTGCTGAAGTTCCGCCGGCAAGGAGGTCGAAAAGCCGTTCAGATAAACCTCATTTGTATCGTGACCCTCGGGCTCCAGAAACAACTGGTGACGATCCTTACCCGCGAACTTTACTACCT
>JACDCK010000400.1 GCA_013817595.1 Pyrinomonadaceae bacterium
TCTCGGACGTGGTCATCATCGTCAGGCGACTCATCCGAGAAGGCTGGAGCCGCTACCGCTGGGAAAGCCGACCTTCCCGACGACCATGACCTATTGACGGAAGCTCTTAGTAGCGGCGGTGATTGTAATAATTGGATTAGCACCGGTATTCCACGCTTTCAAGGTACGAAAGGAATATATAATGCGCCTACAAGTCTTGTCCCGGATGCAAAACAGGAGGCCCGCCACCTCTAAAGGAAGAAGGTGGGAGCTGCTCCACTCTTTGTGGATCGGGTGGACGTTTGCCCTTGGTTTCTTCAGTTGGCTCGCTTTCGTCTATATTGGACTCAGAACCAGACATTCCAAGTGGGCGCTGTGTGCGGTGTTGTACGCTACACCCCTTATTCTGCTTCTTGTCTTCCGCCCGACATCGGGTGGTTGGCTGGCAAATCTAACCGTCTCTGCCACCTTGGCACTAGGGGTGGTATCGATTGTTCACGCCTTCCTGGTACGGAAGGAATACTTGCTGCGCCTGGAATTGCTTCAAAGAGAGACGAGCAGCGTATCCGTTACGTCCAGGGGTAGAAGATGGGAACTGTTCCATTCTTTGTGGGTCGGGTGGACTTTCACCCTAGGACTCTTTAGCTGGGTAGCGTTCTTCTATATCGGGCTTCGGGCTAGACGGATAAGGTGGGTTTTGTGGGGATTGCTGTACTTTGTGGTCTTTATGCTCTTCGCAGTTCCGAACGGTAACGACCCGGATAGCGAGATAGCAAGAGCAACGGTCGGCCCGATGATAGTCGCTGGGTTTATCTCTGTAGTTCACGCCTTCCTGGTGCGAACCGATTACCTGTTACGCTTGGAGAACCGGATGCAGGAAGCGGCTGAAACCGATGCAAGGCTACGTCGCCGTCTCGAAGGAGAATACAGGTTAGGAGCTGAAGAGTCACCTCAGAGTGAAAGCCCTGAGCAACCAGAGCCCTCTGGGTCGCCTGCTACTGGCGGCGGTTCAGAAGAGCCCGACACCCACGAGAAGGCAGCTACGTCTCCACCCAACGCTGCACCAGCTTTCGCACCCGTCGAAGCCAAGGTAAGTTCTGGTTCGGCGACGGACGGGCCTTTGCACAGAGATCCCATCTTGGATACCTACCCGCTTCCAATAGCCTTTAGCTGGGCATTATTGGCAAGCCTCAGGGATCCCAGGGACCGCTACAGAGAGCAGCTGCGGCACGCGGAGAATATGGTAACTTTTCTCGGATCGCTGTCACTTGCTCTCCTAGAGAAACAAGACTATAAAGAGGCACAGATCAATCCTAAAAGGCTCTGGGGGACCGGTAGCACGTTTGGCAGCTGGAATCGAGTCGTTCAGGGAAGTTCTAAAGTGTTCCGAAAATACGAGGATAATCCACTAGCTTCGGCCATTCAGAAGCTGGGCGTCGACTCTCCAGAAGAGAGCAGGTTCGGAGCTGACGTTGCAGCCCTTATAAGGGCTAGGAACGACTACAGTCATGGCCGGGGCCCCTCCATCGAAGAGGAAGTCGTTGTGGCCTCAAAAGAGGCACAGGAGCGCTTGGAGCGGTGCATGAAGACGTTATCCTTTCTCGCGCAATACCCGATCCGGTTAATTCAGGATTTCGACCTTGATCGAAGCAGCGGCGAGTTCTGGTTGAAGTGTTTACGCTTAAGCGGAGACGGCCCTGGATTCTCTCAGGAAGAGGTACTTTCCCGTACAGCCTTTCCCAACGGCGAGCTACTACTAGATCTAGGCGACCAGAACTGGGTGCCGCTTTATCCTTTCATCATTGCTTCGAACTGCCCCCATTGTCGATACAGAGAGACCTACTTTATCGACCGTTGGAATGACAGGGAGAGCACCTCTTTAATGAAGAGCTTCGAGCGGGGGCATTTGGAAGAGAGAAGTGATGTCTCTGAGTCCTTGGCCACCTTGACTAGTGAGCACTAAGCTCTTCAAGTTTAGAACTGTGCCTAAAGCGAAACGCAGCTAGCAAATACATAGTTGCCAAGTCAAGGACCGAAAAGGCTAAGGAAACGGCAGCAAGCCGTCCGATTCTGACCTTCGGTCAGACCGTCGCCAGCATCTGGTTCTGTACCTCGACCATCCGCTTGTAGAAGCCGTTCGCTTCGAGGAGTTCGGCGTGGGTGCCGCGTTCGACGATGCGTCCGCGGTCCAACACCAGGATCTCATCCATCTGTTCCATGTGAACCAGAC
>JACDCK010000146.1 GCA_013817595.1 Pyrinomonadaceae bacterium
GCCAAGGTCGCTTGCCGACAAATAAGAGGGCACCTCAACAGAAGCTGCGCTTCGCACTGTATACTGCGCAGATTTAATGCCCCGCGCGTTCATTAATTTCCTGATGATTGCCGAATCCCCAGGGGTTAGCCACAAGAAATGTGCGTCGTGGCGGTGTTTGAGAAGCTGGACAAAAAAGTCGGCCAGCTTATCAGACAGGTACCAACTGCCGATCGAGCCGCTGTAAACAATCGTGAAGCGATCTCCCAGCCCAAGCTCCGCCCGCCTTTGCCTGCGATCCTCGAAGCGAAATTTGAACAACTCCAGATCTGCGCAGCAAGGAATCACTTCATGAACTACCTGCCTGCCTCGCAGTCCCTCCCAATTCTCGATCACGGACCAGATCTTCGTGGTGAGCGTCACCACCCCTTCGGAGGCTGCTAAAGCACGCCGTTCCATACTTTTTGTAAGCCGATACGGAATGCTACCTTTGCTCCAGTGTTCAGCCTCGACATATTCCTCAGCTAGCAATCCGCGCACGTCAAAGATAATCTTGAGGGGGAATCTTTTTTTAGCGCCAGCGCAATAGTCGCCGGAATGTGACTGCGCGCGTGCACCATCTCGATTTTATTTCTCTTCACCAGCTTCGCCGCGTAACGAATGCCAGACAGGACGTCATAGATAGTTGCCGGAAGTGACGGCTTCTGGTGATAGCGCAGCCAGTGCCAATCAATGTTGTCTGCACCCAGTCGATCGCGGAGTTCTGCGCATCTTGCACGTCCATCCGATTCGAAGGCTGCGGCTCGCTCAAAGCTAAGCAAAGTGAAAAATATGCCCCTTTTCCCCAGTTCGCGTAGATACGGAATAACCTGGCTCTGGCCAAGGGGATCGAGCATTCCGTTATAGGAAACAAAAAGCACGCGCCGCCCTTTAAGCGCCATCGGTGACACCAATCGTCGCATCGACCTTATCTTTCAAGAACCATTGCAAACTGCCAATCAGGGCGGCCGCATCCAGCACGGCGATGAGCGGTACGAGGATTCCTAACCGGAAGACATTGCGACCTACACTAGCTGGATAACAGTTTCGATTGCGCCAAGTCGCCACCAGCCCGCGCGCGACCAGCATCAGCAGCCAAAGTACCGGCATTAAGAGTAACCAACGAGGGCCCAAAACGAATGCCGGAAAAACAGAAAGCAGAAGCAATCCGTAGCGCTTAAAGATTGCTGCCTGCCACTCGCTCCACAATCCGGCTCGAATATTGTTGCGGGCATAGGAAACAAATCGCTTAAAGGTGAGGCCGAATGTCGGCTGCAAATTCCAGCGAACCATCGCATCAGGCGCATAGACGGTGCGGAAGCGAGTGTCTGCCACTTTATTCATGAACAGCAGATCTTCCGCGGAACGCAAATGCTCTGCGAATCCGCCCACGGATTCCCAGACAGCACGACGCATGAGCGTTGACGCAATGGATCTCGGGCGCATAAGTGAATCACGACTTTTCGCTGGCGGCGGAACGTAGGCGATCGCGGCACACTCTTGGAAAAAAGTATCTATAGCAGGCTCCCATGCTCCGTAGACAACGTCCGCATCTTCCGTTTCTGCTCGCTGGGCCAGCGCTGCCAGCCAGTCGGCGGCCGGATAAATGCCTGCATCGATGAAGGCAAGCCATTCGAACCTAGCTTGTGCCGCAGCCAAATTTCGTCCGCGGCCCGGCAGTGCGGCTTTGTCTCGAATTAAACGCACTGGAAATCCACGCCTGGAATAGTCTTCAATTATTTCTGGCGTCGCATCTGTCGAACCGCCATCCGTGATCACTATTTCATTCGGCATACGTGTCTGACCGAGCAGACCATCGAGGAGGTTGTGAATGTTCTCCTCTTCGTTACGAACGGGAACTACGACGCTGATTTCCATTTGTGTAATAGTGAATCTCGATAGCAATTCGCCGCGAAAGCAACCGTGAGGGTGACAGTCAGTGTTCTGCGTAAGCCGGGAGGCCATTCTTTGGCGAAATTTAAACCGCCCGTCTTGAGTGCCAGGTACCCGCCTTTTCCGGACTTAACCGCGGCTTGCCAAGATATTTGACTCTCGTGAAACGAGCAACATCCTGGCTCGGTTCGGATAGACCAGGGATTTGGGGAATATCAACCCGAGCACTATGAGGACAACGCCGAGAAGCAGGGTTGCTTCTGCTACGACGGTGAGCTTGCCTCGGTAAAGCCACCCGAGCAGAGGTGAAAACAGCGCCCACGATCAATCCAAACTCTCACTTCACTCGGAAGGAGCGCTGGATGCTTGGTCTGCTTTCACAATAATTCTTGAGTAGCCTACCCGCTAAGCCCCGCAAAGGAAGTCCGTTGCACAGCTCGAATTACGAAAAGATCGAGACGAGGCTATGAGGTTTCGGCAGCCGTACCGGCTCTACCGTCCGACTTTTCTTCTTCGGCGTCAGAGTAGTAGCTCGAGTAGTAGCCTGAGTAATAATAATCCTGAGACTCAAGCTTCACATTGTTAAGCACGACTCCGAATATGTGTGCACCCACATCCAGTAACTGCTGTTTGGCGCGCCGCACTACAGCTCGCGAACTCTTGCCGCTGTGCACGACAAGGACGACCCCGTCCGCCATCGTCGAGAGGATGGAAGCGTCAGTAAACGAAATCGCTGGGGGTGAATCGATGATAATGTGCCCAAAGCGCTCGCTCAATAGACCCAGCAGCTTGCGCATCTGATCTGAGCCCAGAAGCTCAGCTGGATTAGGTGGCACCGGCCCTGAGGTCAGTAGTTTTAAATTAGGGTTTTTGTCGTAGGTTTGAATCAATTGGTCCAGATCGGGCTCCCCTGAAAGCCAATTCGTCAGACCTTTGGTATTTGGTATGTCAAAGTGAGCATGTAGTCTGGGCCGCCTGAGATCGCAATCTACAATCAGCACCTCAGCGCCGGTTTGCGCCAGCATGAATGCTGTATTAATTGCGGTAGTTGTCTTCCCTTCTGAGGGCTGACTCGAAGTAACAAGTACTGTCTTAGGGGGTTGGCCAGCCGAAGAAAGCAACAGGGACGTACGCAGATGCCTGTACGATTCAGCAATAGGGGAACGTGCGTCGTCGATCATCGCTAGCGCGGTTGACTCTGCGGGCCCGGCTGGAGCCACGCCGGAGATTCCCAGTAGTTTGGCCCGATCAGATCGGCTCGCGGGAATCAAAGCCAGCGCCGGCAAGTGGATATAGCGATCCACATCTTCTATTGACTTCACACTGTCATCGAGGAAATCCAGTAGGAAGGCCAGCCCGATGCCCGCACCCAGGGACAACAAAAAGGCAACCAAGATGTTGCGAAAACGCTGCGGCCCAATCGGCGTGGTCTTTAAACGGCTGTAGGTGGCAATACTGACCTCATTTGATCTGTCGGTTGAAGTTACCAGCAGGTCACGCTGGCGCTGCACCAAAATGTTCAGGTATTGTTTATTTGTTTCGAGGTCCTGAGTTATCGCAATTAAGTCAATCTGATCCCGCACCTGTTGCGTTGTCGTTCCCTTTTGCTGTTCATAAGATCTCTTCAGGCTATTCTCTTTCGCCACTGCGGCTTCGTATCGTCTCTTCATCGACGACACGATTTCAGTGGGAGCCTTTGCGAGTTCTGCCTCGATCGGTTTGATCTTAGCATCAATCTTCTTCACCTCAGGCCACTCAGGTGTATAGACCATGAGCAGGGCCTCTCGCGTCTCATTAAGCGCAGAAATCCTGTCTCTGAGTTTCTCGACGCGGGCTGAAGTTTGCACATCAGGAATCGAAAAGGAGTCGGTTTCTTTTCTGGCGGCCTCGTACTGCGCCTGAAGATTTTTTCTATCACTCTCCGCATCGAGTAACTGGCTGCTCAGCGTTGCCAGTCTCTTGGCCTCGAGATTCCCGTTGGGATCGGTGGTAAGCGGTAGATTGTGGGCCTTGGCATAGTTGAACTGCTTTTCCTGATCGGTCTTGATCTTGGTCTGCAAGCTCGCAATCTCCCTGGCTAGCACATCCTCCGCCTTGGTGGAACCGAGGGTGGCCCGGGCGAGATTGTTATTGACGAAAACTTCGGCCACAGTATTAGCGACCTTCTGGGCTAATTCCGGATCCGAATGCGCAAACTTGATCTTAACGAGATTCGTCTTTTGTATCGGTTCGATCGTTTCCCCGGCTATGATCGCATCTTCATACGGCTCAAGTTTTGCGAGTTCTTCCGGGCTCAGAGCGAGGTCGGCTACTTCGGTTTCCCCCACTACGGAAAGGGCCGAAGCCGAGGACGCAGATGCGTCGGGATTCCTTTTTGGGCCTGAGAAGATTCTGCGAAGCGAGGCGAAGATTCCCCCCTGGGTCTGACCGCCAAAGAAGGAGGGATTGTTTTGCAGGTCCAGTGTTAACACTACCTGGCGGGCGAGGGCTGGGTTTTCCAGAAGTTTAAGCTGGGTACCCCAGAAGTTGGGATCGCTTTGGGCGTTGATGACTATATCTTTTGTCTGCAATACACTCCGGGGCTTTGGTTCAATCCGGATTGTGGTCTCGCCTTCATAAATTGAAGGCGAGCGAAACATCTGGATTGTTACCAGCGAAGTGACCGCCAGAACGAGACTGAGGATCAACCACTTGCGCTTCAGAACAACAAACAAATAATCGCGCATCGAGGTGGGCTCGACGGCAGAAACACCATAAGGCTTTGCTTGAGCGATCTCAGCCAGTGGCCGATCCAAATGGCGGTCGAGTGTGCTAACCGGCATTAGACGATTATCTGGCGACATCATAATTTTCAGATCCTCAACTTGACCTTACCATTAGGGGACTAGAATAATAACAGAGACTCGCCGTGTGGCAAGTTCGCGCCTGTAGAAAATTCAACTCTGAGTGGCTATACCAGCCTTATCAGCCTTTTTTTGTGAAGCGACAAAGGCCGCCAGCGCCTCTTGCCAGAAAGGCAGCGGCTCCAACCCAATTGCCTCGGAGAGCAAACACTTCAAGCGGGAATTCGAAGGACGCGGCGCCGGTCTGTTGAGAGAGCGCATCGTGACTGTCTCGAGGTTCGCCTGGTCACAACCTGCCGCTTCCAGGGCCGCGAGTGCGAACTCCTCGTAGCTGGCGCCAGCGCCGGAATTCACGACGTGAAAAATTCCAGGTAGATCTCGCTCAGCCAGCTCCCGCAATCGCGCCGCCAAATGAGGCGCATAGGTTGGGGTTCCCCAGGCGTCGCTGATGGTCTTCAGTCGTTCGCCTCGCTGCCCCCGCTCGACTACTGTGCTCAGGAAATTTCTTCCGCCGGTGCCGAAAACGAACCCAGTTCGGACTGCGATGGTGCGCGCAAGAGCCCGCTGCGCTCTGCGCTCCCCCTCCAGTTTCGAAAGGCCATAGACACTTATTGGGTTCGGATCATCTCGCTGCGTATAAAATCCTTCCTTGGTACCGTCAAAGATGTAATCCGTTGAGATCGTGACAAAAACAGCGCCGCAGCGGCGGCTGGCCTTTGCGAGATTTTCTGGTCCGTTTGCATTTGCGGCGTGCGCCCGTGCGGAATCGATCTCACAGCCATCAACATCGGTCCAAGCGGCGCAATTGATCACCGCGTCGGGTCTTACTTGTTCAATCGTAGTGCGGACGGATGCGGCATCAGCGATGTCAAGAGTTTCGTGGGTATAACTAAACGTCTGGTCGTGTTGCGCGAGGCAGTGTTCCTTGACTGCCCTGCCGACCAGCCCTCCTGCGCCTGCGACCAGAATTCTCAAGCCGCGCCTACCTCCGTTCCGTACTGTTGCTTGTAGTAATCCCGATATGCGCCACTCCGTGCCCGCTCAATCCATCGGGAATTCTCCTGGTACCAGGCGATAGTTTTGCGCAAACCACTCTCCCAGGTTTCAAGTGGACGCCAGCCCAGCTCGGATTCGGCACGTGAAGGATCGATTGCGTAGCGACGGTCATGGCCCAGCCGATCTTTGACGAAGCGAATCAGTGAACGCGGTTTGCCCAACGCGTCGAGTAACGACTCCGCTACTTCAATATTCCGATGCTCGTTGCGCGCACCTATGTTATAGACTGCGCCCGCGTGGCCCTGCCGCAGGGCGAGCAGGATCGCGCGGCAATGATCCATGACGTAAATCCAATCCCGAACATTCTGACCGTCACCATAAAGCGGAATAGGTTCATCGTTCATGGCGTTAGAGAGCGCAAGGGGCAGGAATTTCTCCGGAAACTGGCGCGGGCCATAATTGTTTCCACAGCGAGTGACAACCGTGTCAAGACCGAAGGTGTGATGCGCGGCTCGTACCAGATGTTCCGCAGCAGCCTTAGAGGCGGCGTAGGGGCTGTTCGGTGCAAACGCAGAATTTTCAGTAAAGTAAGCAGTCTCATCTTCGGGAAGACTGCCCAGGACCTCGTCGGTGGATACTTGAAGAAAACGCCTGACACCGCACTCGCGGGCGGCATCAAGCAAAACCTGGGTACCTAATATGTTCGTGCGCAGGAATTCGTCAGCCGAAAGGATGCTGCGATCGACGTGAGACTCGGCGGCAAAATTTATGATGGCGTCAGTGCCGGACTCCAAAGCGGCGAGCACCGAGTCGCGCGCGGCTACATCGCCCTGGACAAGCTGATGACGGGTTTTGTCCAGTCCTTCGAGGTTGTCCATATTGCCGGCATAAGTCAGCGCGTCGAAGTTGGTAACGTTGCAAGATGGTCTCTCCTCGAGTAACAGCCGCACGAAGGCTGACCCAATGAATCCTGCACCACCTGTAATGAAAAACCTGTTCATGGTATGCGACTTTCAGGCTAGCAATTCGGTGCCCAATGCACAACTCCGAAATACAGTCACACAGAGCACCCGCGATTGCTCTTCATTCCTGCCTCCATCGAATCCCTAGAGGAAAGTGCTCGGCTTCTGTATTTCTCGGGGCGTTGCTCGTCGGCGCTTTCATAGGGATGCGCTTCATCGTGCACATGTCCATGGCGCTGTGAACCGCGCGACTTTTGCAGTCTATTCTTCGCCGGCCACAACTTGCGTTTATGAGGCCAGCACGCTATCAAAGAACGTATGCAGGAGGAGGATTTCACATATCTATACGCTCTTGAAGAGAGCTTCTGGTGGTTCGCCGGGATGCGCGAGATTACGTCCGTGCTGCTCGCTCCGGTGTTGCCGCGGTCGCGGGACAGGCTCATTCTTGACGCCGGGTGCGGCACGGGTGGGATGCTGTCGTGGCTCGCACGCTTCGCCGGGCGCGGGCGGGTCGTCGGGATTGACGTGGTCCCCAGCGCGCTGAGGTTTTGCCGCGAGCGACGTCACACGCATTTAGCTCAGGCGTCCGCGATGCATCTGCCGTTCGCCGATTCGACGTTCTGTCTGGTCACGAGCTTTGACGTGCTGGTGCAACTGCCGGGCGAGGGGGCGGACGAACAGGCTATCCGAGAGATGTACCGTGTGCTTCGACCGGGCGGCGTCGCT
>JACDCK010000401.1 GCA_013817595.1 Pyrinomonadaceae bacterium
TTACTACACGTCCGCACAACTCCGCAGCGTCTACGCGAGCGGCATCAACCGCGTGCTGCAAAACAACCGTCCGCGCCGCGAACAGCCCTACAACACAATGCAGCTTATGCAGTGGAACTTCTTTCTGGAGAATGGGCTGTTGCGCTTTGACCCCGCGACAAGGAAGCTCAGTATCCATTACGACAGATATCATGACGTGGTGGGAAGGTTGCTGGAGAAAGTCTTGGACGTTCAGTACGCGGGAGACAAAGCGGTTGCTGATCGGTTCATTGAACAGTATGCTAACTGGGACGAGAACCTGCATGGCGCAGTGGCAACGAATATCCGCGAGCAACAACGGTACCGGTTCCGGTTGTTCAAATATGCTCAGTTGAGTGAATAGTCCAAAGCTCAGCCAAGGTCTTAAGGCTAAGAAGGAGGTTCGTATGTCCATGAACGGTAAGAAGGCGCTAATAACTGGAAGCTCGCGCGGCATTGGCAGAGGGATCGCCCTAAAGCTGGCAGAGGGTGGCGTGAAAGTGGCCATCAATTATTACGAAAATGAAGCTGCGGCCAACGATACCCTCGCAAAGGTCCGTGAGTGCGGTTCGGATGGCTTCGTTATCCAAGCAGACGTTTCGCGCCCTGAAGATATTGGCAACATGTTCAAGAGGGTTAAGGAGGAGTTTGGCAATCTTGATATCTTCGTGAGCAACGCGCGCACTCAGCTTCCCACCTTTTATCAAACTCCCATGGACATCACCTTGGAGCAGTGGGACATGGCAATGGATTCCCAGGCCAAGGCTTTTCTGGTGGGAGTGCGGGAATCAACTCGGCTCATGGACCACGGTGGCAGAGTCTTGGCCATTACCTATTCGCCCGGCGCTCGCACAGGAAGCTGGCAGCCTTGGGTGGCCATGGGGTCTGCCAAAGCCGCACTTGACTCCCTGGTTCGCTACTTCGCCGTGGCCCTCGCTCCACGTGGTATTACCGTGAATGGTATTAGCCCCGGGGGCGTTTTCGGCGCACCTAACCTGGTTGAGGGTAGTGTCTTGCGCGCTCTGCCACAAGAGATTCAGGACAGCATTCAAGCCTGGCATGAAAGTGGCTGGACACCGATGAAACGACTAGGAACGCCGGCGGACATTGGGAACGCCGTGATGCTACTGTGCATGGAGGAAGCGGGCTTCATTACGGGACAAGTTATCCACGTGGACGGTGGGGCTTCAATTATGGACACCGTGTTCCCGCTTGAAATTCAGCGAGGATAACAAGCAGCACTAGACGACAGTTTGGCCCACGGCTTGCTGCGCAAAAGTCCGCGCTTCCCGTGGGTGATGTAGGCTAAGTGGACCAGAATTGCCCACCTTCCGCGAAGACTCGGCTGATGTCCCATCATTACTTGCGGAAAGCATCCCCGCCCAGAAAATTCTCACGTAAGTAGACGACCGTCTCATGCAGCGTCTCGCCGGGATCACGGGGCTTGAAGTTGAGCTCACGTGAGGCTTTCGTGCAGTTGAGATACCAGAAATATTGGGCCATCTCGATTGCTACCGGCTCCACTGGCGAGGCCATGTGCCACTGCTTAAACAGGGAATCAACCAGCTTGGCTCCGCTTACTACAAACCTGGACGGGAGGGCCAGTTTGGGCGCTCCAATCTTCGTTAATCGCTCCAGGCGGCCGAAGAATTTGTCAAAGGTCCAGTTGGCCGCTCCGAGCAGATAACGCTCACTATGTCTTCCTTTTTTCATCGCTATACGAAATGCCCTGGCGGCATCGCGCACGTCAACAAAGCTCAAGCCCCCGCCTGGCAGGGCGTTGATTTTGCGCGCCATGAAGTCGAGCACTACTTTCGTCGAACTTAAGCGTTCGTCTCCCGGACCGAGGAGCAGACTCGGATTCATAATCACCAGCCGCATGCCCTTGCCGTTGAAGCTCTGGAGCGCCGCCACCTCCTGGTAGGTTTTGCTTGCGTAGTAAGGCCAGCGCGAGATGATGTCCAGTGGCGGGGGATACATCTCGTCAGGAACAACCTCGCCATCTTCCGTCACTGCAATGGTGCCGCTAGTTGAAGCCATGACAATCGACTTCACACCCTCGACTTTTGCGGCCTCACATAGCAGCCGGGTGCCTTCGACGTGAAGCGCATACATCTCGCGGGCGTCGTCGCGCTCGCGCGAAACCCGACCGGCGAGATGATAGACATCTCGAATTCCCTCAAC
>JACDCK010000402.1 GCA_013817595.1 Pyrinomonadaceae bacterium
GCCTCGCGCCGCCCCGAGAACCCCATAGGTTGGATCTTCTGCGGGACGGGCCTCCTCTACGGGGTACAAGCCTTCGCCAGCGGATACGCAGAATACGCGCTGCTCGGGCATACCGGTTCGCTGCCCGGTGAAGAGCTTATGGCTTGGATTTCAGGGTGGATCGGGGTCCCGATCCTACCCCTAGCCGGAGCGCTGTTGGTTCTGCTGTTTCCTAACGGCAAGCTTTTGTCCAGGAAATGGCAGCTCGTGGTTTGGATGGCGGCTTGCGGGAGCGCGATGCTCGCCCTCGGGGCCGCGCTAGGGCCGGGTTCTTTGTCTTTTCAACCGACCTTCGACAACCCGCTCGGGCTCGGTGGCGCCATTGGCAAATTGGGCCCATCAGAGTCGAGTCCGTTGTTTGATCAGCCGTCCCTCGCTAGGCCCGCTGACACCAAGATTAACGCCGGCGGCGTAGTCGAGATATTAGTTAGAGTAGGTTTTTTCTTCGTTCTTGTGAGCTGGCTTTTCGCCGTTGCGGCAATGATTACGCGCATGGACCAAGCGAGGGGGGCAGAACGTCAGCAGCTCAAATGGTTCGTGTATACCGTTGCCCTACTGGTCGTCGGTTTCCTGGCAGCCTTGCTAGGATTCGGGCAGCATTCGGTTGCCTGGAATATGGGCATAGCCGCTTTCAATTTCCTGCCAATCGCCGCTGGCATAGCTATACTCAGATATCGCCTCTACGATATAGACGTCGTCATTAACCGCACCTTGGTCTACGGTGTGCTCACGGCAGCGCTGGCGCTGGTGTACGTCGGTAGCATAGTCCTGTTCCAAGGACTATTCCACGCCCTTACCGGTGAGACCTCCCAGCTCGCCGTAGTGGCTTCCACCCTAGCAATAGCCGCGTTGTTCGTGCCCCTGCGCCGTAGAGTACAGGCGTTCATAGATCGCCGCTTCTACCGACGGAAGTACGATGTGGCAACGACCCTGCAAGCGTTCAACATCAGGCTGCGCAACGATGTGGACCTTGACAGCGTCGCCGATGACCTAGTAGAGGTGGTTAAAGAGACGATGCAGCCGGCGCACATCTCATTGTGGTTGCGCCCGCCAGAAAGGAAAGAATAAGGTTTCCCCGAACTTCGTCGTAACGACCGCCTAGCAAGGCGGGACAGAAGGGTTGGGAGAAGGAGGAAAGCGCGCATGGCATCACCAAACCTTATCCGACGGGGAGGGCTCGCAGTCCTGCTGGCTGGGGCGTTCTTCATTGTGGAAGCCGCGGCAGGTCCGTTCATCGAGGATCTTCATTGGGCATTCCACGCGCTAGACTCCCCCGCCCACGCATTCTTGGCCGTGGGACTGGTAGGCCTTTATCTCTGGCAGAAAGGGCAAGAACGCTTTGGGTGGTTAGGGACGGTAGGCGTTATTCTGATCGTTACCGCCTCCGTGGTGATATCCCTCGGTGGCCTCGCCATCGTCTTCGTTGATGGTGTGCTTAGGACTGAGGCGGAGGTGTTGAATGACATTGTTCATCCACTAGAGCTAGTGGTGATGATAGGCGCGGTGCTTTTCGGTATGGCTACCATGCGTGTGAATGTCTTGCCAAGCGGCGGAGCGCTGCTGATCATAATCGGTGCACTGGTGTACTTTGGGATAAAAATTGTCGGCGTTGGGCCAGAATGGCTTATCTCGGTAGCAGTGGCGATATTAGGCGCAGGGTGGGCGTGGCTGGGGCAAGCTCTCTGGTCGGAAAGTGGTGAGTCGGCACAGCAACCTAAGCGTGTGAGGTGATCGAGGCGCTAAGCAACGAGCTCCTTCGGGGGTGAGGAGGACTATCCAGCCGGCACACGTCTCTTTGTGGCTACGTCCCGATCCTGCCGCCAAGGCTAAAGGCTCCGGCGAATCGCCTTAGGAGATCACCCTCACAGCGCGTGGCACCTCTGCAGTGATCGAGGTACCCCCTTTGAGAATCCTGGCGATCGACGGGAGTGCAAGCACTTCGTGAACGAACCACCCTCTAGCAGTCTCGTACCTGGAGATAGCCTGGTGCGATCTCCGATTCTTAGCACACCTGAAGTAAAGTAGGTAACATTCTACGACGGAGGACGGGTCACGATAAGTTTCGCAGGGGCGTAACACTTTCGGTTGCCAGAGACCGAGCCGAGGAACGGTGAGTAATGGCTATACCTGATTATCAGGCGGTGATGCTCCCACTGCTAA
>JACDCK010000403.1 GCA_013817595.1 Pyrinomonadaceae bacterium
TCTTGATACCGTTACGCAGCAGCACTGTCGGGCATCGGACGCGAATGTTCACCTGATGCAGGCCTTCGGCATCCGTCCAGTCGTGCTTGTTCGCAACATCTTCGATTCCGTGATGAGCCTGCTTGATTTCTATAACCAAGGCGCGTTTCAGACATCGTATTTCCGTGCCGATTGGCCCGTTCTGGATGAAGAAACGAAGATTGATCTGCTCATAGAAAACGTGATTCCCTGGTATTTCCAGTTTGTCGCATCCTGGGACTTGGCTGAAAAGCAGCAGCGGCTCGAACTCCATTGGCTCAGTTACGAAGATCTTATCGCTGACAAACCATCGAGCGTTCTAAAGGTTCTCGAGTTTTACGGCCTTGGAGCATCGCGGCGAGGTGTCGAGGAGAGAATTGGCGAAATCGAATCGGAAGAACGAAAGATACGCTTCAATAAAGGAGTAACGGGACGCGGCAGAACGGGTCTTAACAATCGGCAAAACGAGCAGATACGCCGCCTGACAAGATATTACCCGTCCACAGATTTTGGGCGGTTAGGGTTGTAATTCGGGGAGGAAAAGAAAATGAGAACCAAAATAGCAAACTTGAGACGACTGGATATTCTTGGAAATGGCGATTGCTCATCGGATCGAGAAATCTTAACTGCGTTGCTAAAGCAGTGGCGGCAAAAATTGGGTTATTGTTCAATTTTTGCGGCAATCCCTGCGATCAAGCCGACAACAACGCGGCGCAAGCCAAAGCGCACCTCGACAAGCTGCTGACGCTATTCCCGAATGACAAACGCGTGAATCTACTAGCGGGTAATTATTATCGCGGACAGAGTAATGAGCAGATGGCGATTCAGGCATTCACAAAGGCAACGCAACTCGACAAAAACTACGCCGCCGCCTATAACCAACTCGGCTACTCGCTGTCAGCCCAGGGCGATTACAAGAAGGCCGAGACGGCCTTTCAGGACTACATCAGGCTGCGGCCCAACAGCCCGAATCCTTACGACTCGTACGCGGAACTTCTGCTCAAGCTGGGGCGTTACGACGAGTCAATCGCGCAGTACCGGAAGGCGCTCGAGAAGGACCCGGCGTTCGGCGGCTCTTTGGCCGGCATCGGAAACAACTACATCTTCAAGCGCGACTACGAAAAGGCGCGGCAATCCTACCAGGAGCAGTTTGACCGCGCGCCCAACCTCAACCAGAAGATCGGCGCGATGAACTTGATGATCGCTTCCTACGTCCACGAGGGAAAGACGGCCGACGCCGTGCAAACGGCGGAGCGGCTGGCGAAGTTCGCCGAGGAGCAGAAACAAATTCAGCCGGCGGCCGGAGCTCATTCCACCGCCGCATTCATCCTCCTCGAAGCTGGTAAGTTCGAAGAGGCCGCTAAGCACCTCGCGGAAGCCGACAGACTCAGGGACGACCCCTCGTTACCGGAGCGCGTCCGCGAGAACAACCGCATCGGCAAGATGTCAAACCATGCCTACCTGCTGATGGCCCAGGGCAAATTCGAAGAGGCAAAAGTTCAGCTCGAAGAGCTGAGCAAGTTCATCTCCACTCGAAACAACCCGCTCGAACAGAGGAGGCACAACGAGTTGATGGGGATGCTTGAACTCAAGCAAGGCAACCACGCGAAAGCGTTAGAGCACTTCGCCAAAGCAGACCCGGAGGACCCTTACGTCTGGTATTACACTGCCCAGGCCTACGAGGGCAAGGGTGACAAGCAAAACGCGAAGATGTTGTACCGCCGGATAGCCGACTGGAACCAGAACGACACCGGCTACGCAGTCGTGAGACCGCGCGCCGTGGCTAAGTTGGAGGAGGATGTCAAGGCCTCTAAGCCCCGGTAGTATCAGACCTTTATTCAACGACTCGATTCTGACCGCCGCTTCCGCGGCGTGAGGCCGTCGGATGGGTATTCACCGCTGAAAGATCGTGGGGAGAGGGGCGGCTGGAGACTCCATAGCTTCAGCCGCCCTTTCACTTTCCGGAGGGCTTCTATAACCGTGCCGCGCCTAACGGCATTCACCCGACGCGTATCAGCTCATCGCTAGACCCGTCCGTTTTGGGTTGTTGCGCGGCGGTGTGATGACTGGCGTTAGGCCGCAAGAAGAGCATGCAGACGATCTTTCCCATCCTTCGATACAACGACGCTCGCGGCGCCATTCGATCGCTCTGCGCGAC
>JACDCK010000404.1 GCA_013817595.1 Pyrinomonadaceae bacterium
TTTCTTTTACCTGCAGGAGCGGCGAAAAGCGGAACACTCCCCTGGCATCCAATCCATTGTTTCCTTTGGCGAGCAGATCGCGGTGATCGAACCGGAGGCAATTGCGTCGCTCCAAAAAACGGCGGGAGAAGACGAGATCGTGACGATCGATCCAGCGATCCAGGTAGGACAGTCTGTCCAAATCACCGAGGGCCCCTTTCAGGGGATTGAAGCTCTGGTCACGCAGCTGTTACCGGCAAAGGAGCGAATCCGCGTCCTTCTCGAGTTCCTTGGGCGACCGGTTGAAACGGAGCTTCGCATCCCCGGCGTCATATCGCTCGAACGAGCGAGAGCTAACGTGAGAATTTAAGGCCAGCGTGAGTCAACTGGATGAATGCTGAAGATATGAAGCAATCTTGGCCCGCTCGGCGATTGAGCGACCGATGGACCTTCTCGGCTTCGCCACGCTGGTAATTACCGGCTTTGCATCGTGCGCGGAGTTTGGCTCCTACGCGTTCGTGCATCCTGTGATCCGCGAGTTGCCACCGGAGCATCATGTCCGGGTCGAGCAAGGTCTCTTGCGGACCTTTGGCCGCGTCATGCCGGTGCTGATGACCCTTTGTGTGGTTTTGTCACTTTCGTATGCGATCCATCTTTCCGCCGACCCTGGGATCGCGCGCCTCGCTCGCTGGGCATCCGCGGCTTCTTTCGTCCTCGCCCTCGTCTCAACCATTATCTTCAACGTGCCAATCAACCTCGCCACCGGGCGGTGGACTGCCGAGAATCCTCCTGAGGATTGGAAACGGACCAGGAATCGTTGGGAATTCTTCCAAGGCCTGAGATCGTGGCTTCTTCTCATTGGATTCGTGCTTCTATGTCTGGCTATGACCTTACAGCAATGACAGAGGAGCCCAGCGGCTAGGCTCATCTGTCGCTACTGATCTGGTGGCAATCGAGGAAAGCGCTGACCGAGAATCCAGGAACTGGGTTTTAGTTTGCGCACTGATGTCGCCGCATCGTTAAGCACCAGGCGTAAACGGAGTACGCCGCCGATCTTCCTGCTGTCATCTCTGGGAATGTAAACGGAAACTGCGCGAGCAAAGCGGTTCCGAAAGCAACTTTGAACGTGGTTAATCGGGTTGCCCTTTCTCGATCTATCCAAGAAGGGTGCTTTCGCCGGATCGCGAAACAATTGCTTTGTTGCGTCCTAACGGCGCTTCTGATACTCAGGCGCGATAACGCGTAATCCGTTATACGAACTATCCGCACCGCACCGAAAGAGCGTCACATGAAGAAACTTCTCAATCTGATAGTTTTCTTAGGCTCCATCCATTTCCCCGCAGACCTTTGCGACTACTGTAGGTTTCGACGGAAACCCAGCGCCGCCCTTATTCAACGATAAAACGGCCCAGGACGTTGTCACAACTTCAGGTGTGACAATTACCGGAGGGGTCATTCTGAATCAAAGTAGATGGGAGGATGCCGCCACGCCTCGCCTAATGTCTACGCGACGACGGACTTTGTTGTCCCTTATCTTGGAACCGTGATTACAGGCGTGTTCCACGCACCGGTAAGTTCCTTGCAGTTGGATGTCCTGAACGGTCTCTTTGACAGCACTTTCACTCTTACCGGCTACAGTGGAACTGGTGTTGTTGTGGATACGCATACCGTTGCTCTTGCCGCGTTCGCGCACCCGGGCTTTGTCGGGCATCTGTCAATCTCCGGATCAAATTTCAATTCCTTCAGCGTGACGAGCGGCCAGACACTTGGGTTGGTCGATTTTGCGATCGACACCGTCCACTTTACCTCCGCTAATTCTGTCCCCGAAATCTCCGGCACGCTCAGCTTCATGGCACTGGGACTCGGAGCATTGAGCGTGTTCGCCAGGAAGAGGACGCATCATTCAGGACGAGTGATCTAACAAAGATTTTAGAGATCGCGCCGTCCTCTTCTCACGAGGCCCTGCCGATCTGACGAATCAGACAGGGTTGTGGCTGACGCTCCGAGACAACGTGGTGACGCCACTTGGACGAGCGGCGGCTGCCCGCTTTGCCGTCCCGGATTTCTCCTGAAGAAGAGCAGCAGCGCATACGGGGGATCGAACCCGCTTTTGAGGTTTCGCGGCTTTGAATGATTCTCGCGCAATGCTTCGTCAATCAACGCGTTAACTGCATTCCAGAGAAATAGAC
>JACDCK010000405.1 GCA_013817595.1 Pyrinomonadaceae bacterium
CCGCAAAACAAAGAAGAGGCGGGGTGGAAGCCCCGCCTCTTCTTTGTTTATACCCCAGCGGCTCGTTAGGGCTTGGGTTTTACCTCAAACTCTTGAGCAAACCGATAAAAGCACACCTCGAACTCCAAAAAGAAGTTCATCTGACCCAGAATCAAGGGGGTTTGATTACTCTGCGACCACGCAAAGGCTAGACGCACAGGGGTATAGGTTCCCACTTCTCCCATCAGTACCAGAGGTATCGCTGGATGGCGACCCAAGTTACCCGCCAGTTGAATTGTGGCTTGTAGGGTATCCCAAATTGCACCTAATTGCATCGGTAACAAATTAAGGGTCAGGAACGGTTGTCAAGTTACGAACGACCAGCAGAGGTGGAGGTTTAGAGGCGCGCGGGCGTTTGAGAATGCCAAGCCAGTCGGCGTTGAGAGCTAGGTACGCGATCAAGTCAGTAGCCTGCCCTTGGTGGAAGGCTTGGGTGAAATGATAGATGGCGCGGTAGACCATCTCAATGGAGAGGGCCGCCACAGGTTTGTGAAGGGTCTCGGCCACCGCATCCGTCAAATCAAGCAAGACGGCATCCAGGAGCCAAGTGGCCCAGAGTTGCAACTGCACCGCATTCTGCGCCCCGCACCAGAAATAGGCCAACCCTAACAGACGTTTGACGAGGGCATAGGCATCCTCAATCCGCCAGCGCTGAAAGTAGAGCGCGACCACGTACTCGGTCGGCAGGCGCAGCGGGTCCAACTCATTGGTCAAGTAATGATACCAAGTGCCTCGATAAAGCACCTCAATGAGGCGCACCTGTTGGCGGTCGTCCCCTTGACCAATCCACACGATCTGATCACGCACCGCCGCACGCACCAGCAGCGCTTGCGCGACTTGATAGGCCAAATTGCGCTTGGCCCGTGTAATAAAGGTGACCTGCTGGGCACTCAACTGGGCAAAGTGGCTGAAGTTGGTAAAGCCCAGATCGAACAACAGTAGTGCCCCCGCTGGCAGGGCACGCAGCACCCTCTCCCAGAAGCGTTGGTCATGCGCCGCCGCATCCGGCTCATACCAGACCTGCTGGGGGAGGCGACTACCCAAGCACAGTAGCGCCGCCATGCGCCCGGCCAGAGGCGCTTTGTCCGCTCCTTTAAGCAACCCCACCTTCCGTAGCAGGCTATCGAGGGTCGACCCATCGACGATCAGCACTTGCTCATAGTGCTCATTGGCCCATTGCACTTCGGGCGGCAGCGGGCGGGTGCGGCTGGCCCACGCTTCATGCAGGCGTGGTAAGATGTCATGCAAAATGGCTTCAAACAGGCTGGCGGGCAGGCAGCGCAAGCGCGAGGCGAAGGCTTGTTGGCTGATCCGCACCGGGGGACTCCAGAGCACCACTTCCTGGCGTACCACCCGGACCACTTCATTGACACTGCCGATCTGTCGCCAGATCAGACTCAAGACCAACGCTACCATGATCGGCAAGGTCAGCACACGCTCCCGCAACCCCAACTGATGAAAGTGCGCCACTTGCGCCAGCGTCGCCGGATGTACCAGCTCTGTCAGACGGGCGCTCAGTTGCTCGTCCAAGGGTGGGCTAGTGGGTCGTTTCGTGCGATCGCGTTGGATGGCGCGGGTGTGTCGTACCGTACTTTTCTTACGCTTTTTCTTATCCGAGGGCGCTTCTTGGCTCATCCCCTCATCTTATGGTTTGCCCTAGCTCTGTCCAGTTGGGACGCGCTTGACGCTCTCTGCTATGCCTTAATTTGTTACCGATGGAGTAAGGCTTGGTGGTTGATGCGGTCGAAGCATTTTGCTATATCAGCATCCAGTACATATTTGGGTGTGTAGTGGATGGCTGTAAAGATGGCCTCTATTGCATCATGGCATGATCTTCCCGGTCGGAACCCATAGCTGTTTGGCTCAAATTTGGCCTCCCATTCAGGTTCCAAGGCCATTGTTACGAGAGCTTGTAGGGCTCTGTCTGCTATGGTGGGGATGCCTAGCGGTCTTTTCTCTTCACTACCGGGTTTGGGTATCCATACCCGGCGTAAAGGTTTGCCTTTTAGCTTCAGGTTCAGGGTCTTGACCAGTTCAATTCGTTCCGTCTGTGTTAGTGCAGTCTTCCCGTCTATCCCTGCTGTCCTTTTCCCTTTGTTGTCCTGAGTAACCCTTCTTACAG
>JACDCK010000008.1 GCA_013817595.1 Pyrinomonadaceae bacterium
GATGAGTGGATAACTACGCGTACCGGCATTAAACAGCGACGGAAAGCAGCCCCTGGAGAATACACTTCGCAGTTTGCAGTTCGCGCCGCACGCCAAGCTATCGAACGCGCCGGGTTAGAACCTTCGGATATCGACCTGATCCTCTGCGCGACTGTGACACCCGATCAGATTCTTCCTTCGACCGGCTGCTTGATTCAGGCAGAGCTTGGCGCCCATAGGGCGGCCGCTATGGATGTCGTTGCGGCCTGTTCGGGGTTTTTGTATGGTCTCACCCTGGCGAACACGATGGTCCAGACTGGCCAGTCGCGTAACGCGCTCGTCATCGGTGCGGAGATTCTGACGCAATACGTCGATTACTCTGATCGTCAAACGTGCGTACTGTTTGGCGACGGAGCTGGCGCGGCGGTTTTGGGATCTGTTGAAGGTGACCGTGGAATCCTGGCTACCCGGATCAAGTCTGACGGCAGATATGAGGAGCAGCTCTATTCTCCTGGTGGCGGCACGCGTCGCCCACCGAGCGCCAAGACGCTGGCTGCCGGCGACCATTTTTTCAAGATGAAGGGGAACGAGCTGTTCAAGGTGGCAGTGCGCTCAATGGCTGACATCTCGCGCGAAGTGCTGGAGGAAGCAGGTCTAACACCCGAAGATGTGGTTCTGTTTATTCCACACCAAGCGAATCAGCGAATTACAGACGCCGTGGCAAACAAATTAAACGTTGATGACGCGCGCGTTTACTCAAACATTGCGATGCACGGCAACACGTCTTCAGCTTCTATCCCGATCGCCCTCGATGAGTGTGTAGAAGCAGGGCGAATTAAGAAAGATGACTTGATTCTGTTGGCGTCGTTTGGTGGCGGCGTGACCTGGGGCGGAGTACTGATGAGGTGGTGAAGACATTTTTGATTGCCAATTGCCGATTGCCGATTGGAATGGCAGCTGGAGTCACGATTGGCGGGTTTCGATTGCTAATTGCCAACTCTAAGTCTTTGATCTCTGTCTGGGCCTGTGGGCCAAAGGCAAGACTCGCACATTGCTTGTCACATATTGGAAGAGAGCCAATCGGCAATTGGCAATGGCAATCGGCAATGTCTCTGGCTTACATCTTTCCCGGGCAAGGATCGCAGTATCCGGGCATGGGAAAGGACTTGGTGGATAACTTTCCCGCCGCGCGAAAGGTCTTTGATGAAGTAGACGAAGCGCTGAGTTTCCCTATCTCTCGTTTGTGCTTTGAGGGACCGCCGGAAACCTTGCAGCTGACGGAGAACACGCAGCCGGCAATTCTGAGCGTTTCTGTCGCCGTGCTTCGGGCGATGGAGGCCCAAGGGTTTCCCCAGCCAAACTACGTTGCTGGACACAGCCTCGGGGAGTATTCAGCACTTGTCGCCGCCGGCGCCCTGAGCCTAGCCGATGCGGCGAGAACTGTCAGGGCGCGCGGACGTTACATGCAGGAGGCCGTTCCTCCAGGCCAGGGTGCCATGGCAGCAGTGAGAGGCGCGGAACTGGCTGAGATTGAGAAAGTTTGTGGGGAGGCGAGTCAGGGCCAGGTTTGCGCGCCAGCGAACATCAATTCTTCAAACCAGGTGGTAATCGCCGGCAACAGCGAAGCCATCGATCGCGCAATTGAGCTGCTCAAAGAAAAGGGTGCCAAGCGCGTGGTGAAGCTGAAGGTGAGCGCTCCGTTTCATTGCGCGCTAATGATGCCAGCGCAAGAGAGGTTGGCCGCCGATCTGGAAGCTTTGAGTCTTGACGATTTGCGCATTCCGCTGGTAAGTAACGTTGACGCGGCGGAAGTAAGAAGAGCGGTAGACGCCAAAGACTCGCTGGTTCGGCAGGTTTCATCGCCGGTGCGCTGGCTGGAATCGGTCAAGTTGTTGATTCGCGAAGGTGTTGATACCTTCGTCGAAGTTGGACCGGGAAGAGTTTTGAGCGGACTAATGCGCCAGATCAGTCGCGAGGTGAAGAGTCTCAACGTAGAAGCTACCGCGAGTCTGAAATCAACTGGCGTCAATCTGGGAATTTCTCAGGGCTGAAAACCAGTTTTCACAAAACAGAGGAGCAAAACGAGATGCCCGATCAAGAGATCGAGAATAAAGTAAAGCAGATCATCGTTGACGAACTTGGTGTGGACGAGAATGAGGTCACGCCAAATGCGCGCTTCATCGATGACCTAGGTGCCGATTCGCTGGACACGGTCGAACTCGTCATGCGTTTTGAAGAAGAGTTTGGCATCGAGATTCCTGACGAGGACGCTGAGAAAATTCAGAGTGTGCGCGACGCGTACAACTACATCGACCAGCACAAAAAGTAGTGATAAGTGATAGGTGATAGGTGATAAGTGAGAGTGCTAACCTTTCACCTATTACCACTTTCAAGGAGCTTTGATTTGACACGTAGGGTTGTGGTTACAGGCCTCGGCCTGGTAACGCCGATTGGCAACTCAGTCGAGGCGACCTGGACTGCGCTGATGAATGGTCAGAGCGGCGCGGATCGCATTAAGAGATTCGACGTCGAGAAGTTTCCGGTTAAGTTTGCCTGCGAGATTAAGGACTTCGATCCCCTGAATTACGTCGAGAAGAAAGAGGCGCGCAAGATGGGCGCCTTTATTCATTATGCGATTGCCGCGGCCCAGGAAGCAGTGGCCGATAGCGGTCTCGAGGTTAGTGACGATATCGCAGAGGAGGTCGGCACCTATATCAGCAGCGGTATCGGCGACTTCTGGGCGATCGAACGGGAACATTCAAAGCTCCTCAATGATGGTCCGAGCCGCATTTCCCCTTTCTTCATCCCTTCAGCAATAGTGAACCTGGCGGCTGGTCAGGTTTCGATACGTCACAACGCAAAAGGTCCGAATTCGGCTACGGCCACGGCGTGTGCTGCCGGGGCTCACGCAATCGGCGATAGCTTCAAGATCATACAGCGAGCAGCCGCGGATGTAATGATTTGCGGTGGTGCGGAGTCGGCGATCACGCCCATGAGCGTGGCGGGTTTTGCTGCCATGCGAGCACTGTCGACGCGAAACGATGATCCACTCACGGCGTCACGGCCTTTTGAACAGGATCGCGATGGGTTTGTGATAGGCGAGGGTGCCGGCATCATGATTTTGGAGGACCTGGAGTTTGCTCGCCGCCGGGGAGCGCGGGTCTACGCCGAGCTGGTCGGCTATGGTATGACCGCCGATGCTTTTCACATAACCATGCCGGATGATACTGGCTCAGGCGCCATTCGCGTTATGCAGAAAACCATTCAGGATGCCGGAATTCAACCGGAAGAAGTCGGCTATATCAACGCGCACGGAACCTCGACACCTTACAACGATAAATTCGAGACGCTGGCCATCAGAAAAACATTTGGCGAGCACGCGTATAGACTTGCCGTTAGCTCGACTAAGTCGATGACTGGGCATCTGCTGGGCGCCGCTGGCGGAATCGAAGGGGTTTTCTCGGTTTTATCACTGCACCGCAATGTCCTGCCACCCACAATCAACTACTTCAAACCCGATCCGGAATGCGATCTGGACTACGTTCCTAACGAGGCGCGCGAGGCAGTGGTGAACTACGCGCTGTCCAACAGTTTTGGGTTTGGTGGTACGAATGCGGCACTGCTCTTTAAGAGATATGAGGAATGAGGAACTTGGGAATTGGTGCTTGGAACTTTGTACTTTGAACTTTGAGGGTGACAGTCAACCCCCGAAACTGAACAAAGTACAAAGCACAAAATACAAAGTTCTGAGCGTAAATCACAGCGTATGAAAATTATCGTAATGATGAAGCAAGTCGCCAGCAAAGACGCGATCTTGCGAATCAACAAAGATGGAACATGGATTGAGGAAGGTGATCTTTCCTTCGAGGTCAACGAGTCGGACGGATACGCGCTCGAAGAAGCTTTGCGTGTCAGAGAGAAACTGGGCGGCGAAGTAATTGTCTGTTCGATGGGACCACAGCGAGCTAAGAGTGTTATTAAGGACGCTCTGGCGCGCGGAGCCGATCGGGCCATTCATGTGGTGGGCGACAATCTCACGCACCTTTCTCCTTATGCCGCTGCGAGCGCGCTGGTGGAAGCAATTCGTGATGAGCTACCGAACCTGATCATGACCGGTTTGCAATCGGATGACTATGGTTATGCCCAAACCGGCGTGATCATGGCTGAGTTGCTGGGGATGCCGCACGCGACGATTGTGATTGAAGTCGACGCCTCTGGCGACAAGCTGCGCGTCAAGAGGGAACTCGAGAGTGGCTGGTATCAGTGGTATTCGATGCCCACTCCAGCTTTGCTGACGATTCAATCAGGCATCAGTCAGATTCGCTACGCCACGCTCAAGGGCATCATGGCGGCAAAGAAGAAAGAGATTAAAGAAGTGACGCTACCGGCGGAAATAGTGACTCGCCCATCACATCAGCAGCTGAAGAGAGTCTATTTGCCGCAAAAGACAAAGCAGACTCAATTGCTGGGTAATGGCGATGCTAAGGCCGGAGCTGTTGCGCTCGCCGAGAAACTTCACGTCGAGGCGCGGGTAATCTAATGAGTAACGGAATCCTCGTATTCATCGAACATCGCGACCGTGTGGTTAGTAAGACATCGCTAGAAGCAATTGCCGCGGCACAAAGCCTTGGGTCGCAGCTGCACCAGCGGGTGAGCGCGGTCATTTTGGGAGCTGACTCAGATGCCATGGCTCAGGACATCGCATCGTATGATCTGGCGAAGGTTGTATCGGCCAGCAACGCTAAACTTGCGAGCTACACCCCGGATGGCTACACCGACGCAGTGGAGAAAGTGGTACGCGGGCTGGATCCACAGCTCGTGGTCATGTCGCACACTTATCTGGTACGCGATTTCGGTCCGAAGCTGGCGGCGCGTTTTGGCAAGTCGCTCATTAGCGATTGCATCCGCGCGCAGGTAGCGGACGGCTCGATCACGTTCACTCGTCGAATTTTTTTAGGAAAGCTCGACGCGGACGTAGTTTCAGATGGAGCAGCACCGGTGTTTGTTACCTTCCAATCAGGGGCCTATCGCCCGGATCAAGCAGCGAAGGGAAGTGGGGTGCCGGTAGAGAAACAGGAAGTTGAAGTTGGCGAGACTCGCATGAGTCCGGAAGCCCCATTCCAGGAAGTGAAGCAGGCCGTTGATCTATCCAAAGCCGAGATCATCGTGGCCATCGGCCGCGGGATCAAGAGCAAGGAGAATATCGCTCTCGCGCAAAAGCTCGCTGAAGTACTCGGCGGTGAAATCGCCGCGTCGCGTCCTATTTGTGACGCTGAGTGGTTGCCTATCGATCGGCAGATTGGATCGTCGGGGCAGACTGTAGCTCCCAGGCTTTACATTGCGCTCGGAATCTCAGGCGCGATTCAGCACCTGGTGGGAATGAAAAACGCCGGCACAATAGTAGCTATTAATAAAGATCCCGAAGCCCCTATCTTCGACATCGCGGACTATGGTATCGTAGGCGATCTATTCGAAGCGGTGCCCGTTTTGACCGAAGAAATTAAGAGGATTAAGGGGCAAACATAGTTTGCACAATAGACCGCAATACCGGGCAACTACAGAACCGTGGAGCGGTAACGACCGGGTTCAGTCGCGCTACACAATGCCAACAAGAAATGCTATTCCTCAGCGCTCGAGTGTCGTACCTTAACCCGGTCCCTACCGCTCCTCGGGTTCTGTAGTTGCCTGGTATCGCGAAGTAAACCCTACCCGACTCCGAAGTACCTCAAGAGAGAAAAGAAGAACCCTTTCTCACGGTCAGGTACAAGACCGCCCATCAGCCACAAGTACACAAAGAACCCGTAGAAAATCGCCATGAAGATCAGCGCCAGGCGACGCCAAAGGGGCGGCTGAAGTTCCTTCGGCAATAACTTTGTGTTGATGTACAGAATGTGCAAGGCGCTGACCACCATAACAAATCCGGCCATATTGGCCCCTAATTGCAAGAGGACAATTGGCTGCGTCAGGCGCAGGGCGATCAATCCCCACACAACGGCGGCCGCGAGCACGGCGTAGTAAATTATCCTCACGTCACCACCGCGCCACTGCCGTATGCGTGTGCTGCCACTCCAGAGAATGTCCGTTATCCCGCGTACCATCCCTTCCAAAAGATCGAGCTGAGTCTTAAGCAATACCCACACACTCATCATCGCAAGGGTAAAGGTAAGTGCAGCGCCGCCGCGTGCAGCCATCGAGTTGGCCAATTCGGCAGCTATGCCTAAGCCGCGAATGTCCTTGCCTGGCTCGAGCGCGGATGTGTAGAGGATGGCGGGCAGCATCATCCCGAGCAATGCGCCGATGAAAAACACACCCCACTGATCGTACCGCACAATCCGCCACCACCCGCGCCAACTCCGTAAGCTCGGCGCCGAGACTTTGAAGACGCTGCCGGAGTGAGCGAGTCTTACCTTTTGGCCGCCCACGGCCGCGGGAATAAAACCGACCACCTGGCCCATCCCGAAACCCTTATCGCGGGCCCAGTTCGAAACCATCAAGTTCCCCACGCCACCACTCCCAGAGAAGGCTACAAACGCCCCAATGAGGAGCCAGTCGGCATCTGGCGGCAGGAAGTTGAAACCACCCGCGTTTAAGTCGAATCCCACCAGGCCAACGACAGCCGCGAACCAATGAACGGGGGCTGCAAAAAGTAAGCACAGCACAAAGAGCGACCCTAGGATTAGTACAATCATGATCCAATTAAGAATCTCCAGAGTGCGCTCGATTCGCTTACCGCTAAAAACGAGGATGACCACACAGATGAGGAACGTTGCACATCCAATCCAGTACACCGAGGTGGCATCGTCTCTGGTTGCCAACTTACCTGCCAAAAGGAAAAAGATTGCGCCGGCGGCGTTTGCAGCCCAAGCCGGCCAGCCAGTCTGCAAGAGATAGAGACCGGCGTAGAACCAGGCCCAGAATGTCGCGTGTGGCCGGGTGCGCATAAAGCCCGTAACCGCCGGTTCACCCGTGTACAGCGTGTAACGAATCAGCTCGGTGTTAAGTACTGTCTGGAGGAAAACGGCGACGCTTGTTAACCATAGGAGGCCCAGGCCGTACTTAATGAAGGTTGCCGGACCGAGCAGCCACTCGCCGCTTCCGAGCGAGGCGCCGAGTACAATTGCGCCGGGACCGATGACTGCTAAGAGACTTAAGCCCTTAGCGTTCGGCGGTTGAGGAAGATTGGTAACTTTCCACGACTGAAGCCCTGAGCGGGCCTCTACTGGAGCGGCTTGGTAGATCGGCATGAGGTGACTTTCGCACCTAGCTGATTCGAGTGGCGGCGAAGCCGCGAAAGCCTGGGCTGATCGGTAAGGCAGAGGCCTTACCGCACCGGGGTAACGGCAAAAACCTTAAAACCACTTCGGTCTGGACTCAGTTCCCTTCATCGCTTCGTGGTGGGCAACGCGCTCCAGTTCAAAAGGGCGTTCCAGAGAAAACGATAGTCTGAGCGATTCAGGTCGCGATGCATCGGGTTGAAGTTGTAGTAAGGTCTCCGTGCTGAACCTAAGCTTTACTGCGGGCTTCGGTCAGAACCGGGTCCGCACGCTGCCGCAGCGTTGCTGGTAAACGCTCTTTGTTGGGTGATCGGAATCAGCTGGCTATTCCAGTGCCCGAACGTATCCTTCAGTGCGAGACTGGTTAGGCCCCCAATTCGTTCCGTCCGTGAAATGAACTAAATCTGCCCAGACCTTAATTTGACCGGGTGGCACGTTGTCGACAAGAAGGACTTCTACTTGCGACGCACCAGGTTCAAGGTTCTGCCTTTCAAAAGTGGGATTCGAGAATGAGATCCCTTCAGGGTACGGACCGTACGTTCCATACCCGCGACAACTGCACGTATGTCCAAGAGAATACCCCCGAATTGTCTTTGAGCTTACATTTTCAACTGTGACTAGATAGTGTTCGAATGGGACGTTCGCGCTCGCAGTTAGCCTGGTCGGCGTGAATGTCACCCGGAGCGGCTCTGAGGGTTCGGCGGGTCTGAATCGCAAAGGATTGAGGCGCCAGACAAACACTCCGGTCTTGAAAGTAATAAGCGCAACGATGAGATGAACGGCGGAACGCTGCATGAAGCTGCTCCCAAATTTTGGGGGCAAGCTACCACAGCCGACTTGATTAGAACAAGTTTTGCTAGAAGCGGGTACTGGTTCACTTTGAAAAGCGTTCGTCAGGGTCAATCAGTTGGCTGCTCAGATTCCTATAGTAAGGCGTGAAAACCGAAAATTAACCGGCCCGCCTGCTAAAAATATAGGAGACTACTCGTCAGAAAAGCGAGATTGGCATGGAAGCGGAGTTCGGCCTAGGTCTTGTACTAGCGAGAAACGATCTCGATATCCTGCACCACTTCCTCTGGTTTCCATTCATTTCCGCGATAGACCTTATGAACTTTGCCGTCGCGAGCGATGATCGCGGTTCTCAGGCCGTGGAGAATCTGATCTTTTTCCGGGTAGTATTGCAGTCCAAAGAACTGGGCCACTTCCTTCACTTGTTCCTTCGTGCCGGTGGCAAACGCCCAGTGAGAAAAGGTTTCGTCTCCAAAGCGGCCCGTATGCGAGGCCCCGTAGCTCCGCAAAACCGCAGGGGTGTCGTAATCAGGATCGATGCTAATACTCAACAGTCGCGTCTTTTCGTAGAGTTCAGGCTGTTTCTGCAACTCCTGATCGACCCGCGAAAAGTTATTGCTCATGAGCGTGCAGTACTCGGGGATAGGACATCGCGTGTAGATAAATGTTAGGAGGAGTGCCTTCCCTTTGTACTGTCCGGTTCGAATCGGCTGATTGTTCTGATTAACCAGCGCGAAGTCTGGGACTTGATCTCCGGTGTTTGCTCCCACCGCACCGGGAGAACCTCTAACGCCGGGCTCCGCGTTCAATTTGATAATAACTACGTTCTCCAGCCAGGATTCGGTCCCGTCTACCACCAGCGTGGCCGTAATTTGATCACCCGGGGCCACCTGATCGAAGACCCACTCGTCACGTACCGTGAAGGGCATGGTCATAGCGTCCATGAAGTCCTTGATCTCTTCATGCGACACCGTCACCAGGTGCTTGTCTTTCTCGACCGTCAAGACTTTGCCCTTCAGTTCATAACGCTTGGCGTTGGACATATCACGCCGGCAGCCTGAAAAAGAAGTAAGTGCGATAAGCAGAACAAGAGCAATGAGGAGCAGAAGGGAAATCGAACTTCTTGTTGGCATATGATTTCGGTGATGACCTATTATTAGTGCCATTTCAAATTTCTTACGCGCCCCAAGGCCTCATGTTTCTCCCGCGGCTGTCCCGTAGGGGCCAAATGTTTATAGGCCCAGATTCCTTACCTGCTGCAAGCTCCGTAGGAGCGGAATGTTAATGTGGCGGACTGGGGGCAACTCGTGTGCATATTCCGCTCGTACGGAACTGGGATCATTATTGCTAACGCTGCGATAAACATTTGGGTCCTATGGATCTGAAGACGTCGCGTTGAATACCACTCAACCCAGCGGGGGTAAACCGCCCTTCCTGACCTCGAGGTTGGTCTACTTGAGCCTATTTCGATTTCTTGAATCATTATCGCGATCTACTTCCTCTCCAACTCTTCATCATACAGTTGCTGATACACCCAAAAATTGGTCATCACCTTAAACACGTAGTCCTTCGTCTGAGAAAAACCAAGTTCCGGCACGTAACGGTCGGATTCACTTGAACGTGACCGGCCGATCCAGCGAGCGACGTTTTCAGGACCACCATTGTACGAAGCTGCAACTGCCTGGGGCTGAGCCGGAAACTGTTTGAATAAGTTGGCAAGATACTGCGAACCAAAGAGAATCGCTGTATCAGGATTATAAAGGTTGTCCTGAGTGAAATCGCTTAAGGCAAGTTGGCGGGCGATGTCGGTAGCTGTTTCAGAAATAAACTGCATCAACCCACGCGCGGCCGCAACCGACTTCGCGTCCGGCTGGAACCGCGATTCCTGTCTGGCAATTGACAGCACAAATCTCGGATCGACGGCTCTCGGCGGCGTATGCGTGAGCAGCGACTCGCGATAGGGCAAGGGATACAGCAAGTCAACCAGCTCGCGTGGCGCCAGTTCCAGTACATAGTCGGCGGGGATGTTTTTCCAAAGTTGTTCGCCAAAACGCACGGCGCGATTCGCTAAGCCACCTCGCAAAGAGTAGCTCGCCAGAGTGTAATCGACATCAGACTGTGATGTGACCGCCGCGGTTCTTTCCTGTGAGGCACGCGGTACAGGTTTAGTCGCAGCCAACTCGCTTACTTCCGAGCGGGCGGCAGCAAACTCCGGCACACCCTCGTCGTAGAGGCCAAGAAAAAACAGTTCTTCAGCGAGTGCCTGATGAGACGGCTCCATCCCGCCGGCCTGCGCCTTAGTAGTGTTTACTTCTTTTCTGCCCAGCGTCAGCAAGCTGAATGGTGGAAGATTGAAAGCGGGCAATGCTTGGTAGGCGCGCCGGACAAGGCCCAGCATCTCATATCGCCGCGTCGCATCATTGATTAGCCGCAAACCGTCCTGGGCCAAACGCCGACCCTGTTCTGCCTGACCGCTGTTGATCGCGTTTTCCGCAGACGCGCGCAACGCGTTTGCACGTGTCTCGATCAGAGAACGCGTTCTGGCATCGGAGCCGAGTGCCAGCAATCGTTCGGTCGACCGCTTTCCGTAGTATTCGTTTCTTCCGTCGGGGATTGAAAGATATTCAGAAATAGTCTCGTTGGTTCTTCCCAGTTGCTCCAACGCATAGCCGCGGAGGAAAGACAATTCTTGTGGAGTGGTTCCCCCGGCTACACGGGTGCCTCCGAGATCCTGGCGACTGCGAAGTTCATTCGCGTCGGACACTACTTCCTGCCAGGCACCCTGCGCGAGATGGATTCTTGCCTGGGCGAAGAGAGCCAGGGCGTCCCCGATCTGGCCCTTGAAACGCGTGCGCGTTTGTTGGACCCAGTCAAGAGCCTCTTTGTGACGACCAGCTTCGTGCAGGGCATCGACGATGTTCAGAAATGGCCGCTCAGGATTAGGCGCATCCGGGAATCGTTCGATGAAACGCCGGTAAGCCGCCACGGCTTCATCGGTTCGTTTAAGACGATTGTATGTGCCGGCTGTGAAACTCAGCGCGTCACGCGCACTCAGGCTGTCGGGAAACTGTTCCAGAACACGCTGAAAGTACTTCAAAGCCTCGTCGTATTTCAGTTGGAGGTAGAAACCCCGTCCCGTTTGATAGAGTGCATTCGCCACGGTCGCACTTTGCGGATAATGCTCGACAACCGCGAGATAATGACGCCGAGCCGCATCAAAGTCTCGGTTGAATTGATAAACCGAAGCGCGTAGAAGATGCTCTGCTTCCGGTAGTTGTGCCACTCTAGGTTGAGCTGCGCCTTCTGTTCCAATGACATCGATGGCATCGAGGCCGCGCACACCGGCCAGCGTAAAGTCGTCAGGTCGCGAGGCATCGGGCATCTGCATTACCAGCCTCGAAAACGCTTCGCGAGATTCCTGCCGCTTTCCCCCAGCCAGGAGTGACTGCGCGATCAGGGTTAGAGAATCGCGGGCCAAAGATCGATTTTTCGACTCGCCGAGAGAACGTAGGGAAGCTACCGAAACGCTGTAGTCTTTGCTTTCGTAAAAGCTCCGGCCCAACCTCATGATTGCCGCCTCGCGCAACAGACTCCTGGGCGCGGTCGCAATCAGCTGACGCAGTTTTTCACGTTCGAAAGCGAGGTCGCCGGTTGCCCGGGTCAACCGGGCAAGATGCCATAATGCATATTGTGAGAGTACAGACTGGCGCGCGACCACAGATTGATAGCTTGCGTTAGCTCCGGCGGACTCACCTGTTTTCTCCTGGAGTCTGCCGAGCAGATAGTCGTAGTTATTCGCTGTCAGGATCTCGGAGTTTGAATCACGTAAAGAGTTAAGCTCTGCGACCGCGGCTTTGACATCACCGGCGTCCATCGCCGATCTGATTCGTGCATGACGCTCCTGCGGCGTTTGGCCATGGCCGGAAAAAGGTGCAAGCAGAGTCGCGACGACTCCGAAAGCGAGGTTGAGCAGTTTGGTTTTATGGTGCACGTGTGGAATTATCATCTACGGGCGGGGAATTTCCCAAACTGGCCGATTGAGATACTGGCTCAGTTTGGTTAGGGATCGTCATACCGCTCGAGCAGAGGACCGAGGAGCGGCGGTGTGAAGACGCAGAGACTGAGAGCTGCGTGGGTCAAATGCACATAACGCAGCCAGCCACTGACTACAGAACCGAAGAGCGGTAGCGACCGGGTCGTGCACGCAACTCTCAACTTGCGGTTGAGCTTAGCTAAGCCGTCAACTCACCGCCCTTCAGTTCCTGGTTGAATCTGGCGGAAACGACCCGGTCGCTACCGCTCATCGGTTCTGTAGTTGATTAGCACCCAGCTGGTTGTGCCAACCTGCACCAGAAACAATTCGCAGGATTGATTGTGCCTTGATGGTTCTTTTTGCTTATGGCTTCTGAAGAAAAAAGTACAGCTCAGATCAGTCAACGCGCCGAGCTGTTGGATGGCGCGCGCATCGCCGATGACATCAAGCGAGAAGTCGCGGCCGAGATTGCCCAGCTCTGGCGGAAACCTGAACAGAGACCCTGCCTCGCAGCGGTACGTGTCGGCGATGACCCGGCTTCAGAGGTCTATGTCAAAAACAAAATTCGGGCTTGCGAGGAAATTGGAATTCGGTCAGAACATCATGCGCTGCCGGGTTCTACTACGGCGAGCGAACTGCGGGAGCTGATCGGGTCGCTCAACGCGCGGAATGAGATTGACGGCATTCTGGTTCAGATGCCGCTGCCTGGGGGCATCGACCAAGCCGCCATCATTGAGACTCTGAATCCGGCGAAGGATATCGATGGATTTCATCCTGTTAACGTGGGACGCCTCGCACTGGGCCGGCCGACCTTTGTGCCTTGTACGCCGGCAGGAATTATCGAACTCCTCACTCGCAGCAAGATTCCTATTCGCGGAGCAAACGCTTGTGTTGTGGGTCGTAGCCAGATCGTCGGCCGCCCGATGGCGCAGCTTCTCATCCAGAACGACGCAACCGTGACGATTTGCCACTCACGAACGCAGGATCTCAAATCCGTGACAACGCAAGCTGACATACTCGTGGTAGCCATCGGTAGCCCCGGGCTGATCAGAAGGGACTACATCAAGTCAGGCGCGACAGTGATAGATGTGGGAATGAACAAGATTTCAGACGAAAGCGTGGCCCGCGCGCTGTTCGGTGACGAGGCAGAGCGAAGATTGGAAATCATCAAGAAACGCGGCTACACGCTCGTAGGTGATGTGCACCCGGCGGAAGCAGACGAGGTAGCAGGACGGCGCACGCCAGTGCCTGGTGGCGTTGGCTTGCTCACCGTCGCGATGCTGATGCGAAACACGGTTAAGGCCGCGGGGAAGAGGAGACTGTGAAGTCATTGCCGAATGCCAATTGCCGATTGCCGATTCAAAGAACGGGTCTTTGGTAATTGGTCTTTGGCCTCTAAAGTGGTACGGAGGCATGAACTCCGGGAGTTTCTTCCAACCGCCAATTGGCAATTGGAAATCGGCAATGAACATGCTTCACGTAGGTCTAACAGGATCGATTGGAGTAGGGAAATCATTCGTTGCCCGAGTGTTGGCTGAGCTTGGCTGCCATGTGATAGACGCGGATCAGGCGGCGCGAGAGGTCGTTGCCCCGGGTTCTGCCGGGCTATCGGCAGTCGTCGAAGCTTTCGGTGAGGGCGTCCTTCAGAAAGACGGAACACTGGATCGACAACAGCTCGGTTCTCTGATCTTTGCCGACCAGAGCAAGCGCCAACTCTTAAACTCGATACTTCATCCATACATTATTGCCTTGCAGGATGAACAGTTGCGCGAATTGGAGGCCCTGGATCCGGAGGGTATTGCCGTGGTCGATGCAGCGCTGATGATTGAGTCTGGCGGCTTCAAACGCTTTGACAAGTTGATTGTTGTACACTGCCGGCCGGAAGTTCAGCTAAAACGTTTGATGACTCGAGATAACCTGACTCGTGAAGAGGCGCGGAAACGAATCGATGCCCAGATGCCGCAGGAAGCGAAACGGATGTTTGCCGACTACCTGATCGACACATCAGAAGGATTTGAAAGCGTCCGGGAGCGTACCGGCGAGGTCTATAAAGAGTTGCGCCGAATTGGACAGATCCAACGCAACCAAAGCCAGTCAATCTGATCGTAGTCAACATGAAGAGAGTTCCCCGCATAGGAAGAAGAGCCCAGACTATAGTCGCCGGACTGTTGCTCGTGGTTTTGTCAATTGCTCCCACCGGTTGCTTCGTTGATGAAATCTACCAGCCTTATTACGGGCGGGTTGTGGTGCGAAGCCGTCAGGACTTTCGCTGGATAGATGGGGGTCTGCCGCAAACGTTTGATCCGGCGTTCGCTGCGGCGCCGCCCGACACCGACCTAGTCAGGGCAATCTTTGAAGGCCTGACTGACTACGATCCGCGAACGCTTGCTCCCGTACCAGCCGTTGCCACCCGCTGGGAAACGTCCGACGAAGGCCGTACGTGGACCTTTCACCTTCGAGAAGATGCACGCTGGTCAAACGGTGAGGCCGTAACGGCGAAGGACTTTGTTGACTCATGGCAGCGCACAGTGAAGATTGGAGATCTGGCCCCGCACACAAACCTTCTCAGCAACATACAGGGAGCCCGTACAGTGTCCGCTGCTGAGCGGCCGTCCACCAACGGCAAGAGGGCCCGTCAGGATCAGGAATCATCGGCCGCAGTCAATTCAAGACCCGATTCAAGACGCCTCGGCGTTGAGGCTGTTAGTGATCGACAATTGCGGGTCCACTTACAATCGCCCGATCTGAATTTTCCGGCACTCGTCGCACATCCGGTCTTTCGTCCCGTGAAACTCACCGATGAAGATACACTGCAACGAATTGGACCGCTTGGTCTCGTTTCAAACGGCGCTTTCATGCTGGCCAAGAGTGAAGCCGATCGAGTGCTGCTCGAGCGAGCGGCAAATTACTGGGACAAGAACGAGGTAAACCTCGAGAGCGTCGAGTTTGTAGGAGCCAAGAATTCGGAAGCAGCCCTCACCGCGTACCGAGCAGGTGAAGTCGATGCCGTTACCAATTCCGCTTTCGAGCCGCTGGCTCTCAAGCTGCTGGCCCCCTACAAGGACTTCAGGCGAGACACTTACGGAGCACTCACCTATTACAATTTCAACCTGTTGCACGAACCGTTTGATGATGTGCGCGTGCGCGAAGCGCTGGCCATCGCCATCGATCGCGATCGTCTATCTCAGGATGAGTTGGGAGGAGCCACCGAACCCGCGAAGAAGTTTCTGCCTGATGCGATGTCGGGTTCGAAAGTGGTGGTGGCGAAGGCAGAGTTGCTGGAAAAAGATATCGAACGTGCCCGAAAGTTGCTCGCCGAAGCAGGTTTTCCCGATGGAGATGGGTTCCCGACGGTGAAGCTGCTGATAAATCGCAACGAGCAGCAGCGGCTGGTGGCGCAATCGATTGCCTCGATGTGGCGAAGCGTACTGAACATCGAAACTGAAATAACTATAAAACCCTGGGACGAGTATGAGGCGGCAATTCGGGTGGGCGATTACGATATCGTGCGGCGCGGAATGGTCATGCAGACCACGGATGAGCTAACCAATATCCGCGCGCTGTTTCAACAGGACTCGCAGTCGGCTGAATCTGGTGCTACGGGGCAGACAGCTGGGTCGGCGAACAGTTCTACTGTCGCAATTGGCGAGCGTTCGGCAGACAAGAAGACCCCAACTCAACACCTAATCCAATCAGAGACGGAGGCCCTTAATGAGTTGAGAGCAATTCCATTATATTTCGCATCTTCCTACGCTCTGGTGAAACCTTACGTGTCCGGCTTCGACTCAAACGTTCTGGACATGCCATCCCTGAAGCACGTGCGCATCGACACCAATTGGCGTGAACCAATGCCTTCCGGCTTGAACCCGCTCAGATGACGTTTTTGATCAGAAACCTTATGGAGCGGGCCGGCAAGCGCAGCGCGACGCCGCTTTGGATGTTTTCGAGGGAGAAGCGAATCCAAAGCGCCGTCGCCGCTTCGCTATGCCGGCGCACTGCTCCAAAGAGTTGAGTGGCAGCATCAGTCTCTTGATCAAAGCATTTCCGCATGTTAACTTGCCCGCGCCTGCGGGAAAGATAAACCTCACTATTGACTCTAAGACATTTGGTAGAAATCATTTCTGGAGAGTACAGCGTCCGAATCGCGTGCCTTCGAGGAAAGGATAAGTGGCCCAAATCTACGTCAAACAAGCGATTGCCGGAGTTGTCGTCGTCGCACTCCTTTTCACCGCAATCTCGTGTCACATGTCGGCCACAAATGAAGAGTTCTTCGGTCGAACAGTTCCACCTGAACGAAACACCCTACGTTATGTAAACGGTGCCGAGCCGGAGTCGCTCGACCCGGCGATTAGCTCCGGTCAACACGAAGCGCGCATCTATATGTCACTCTATGAGGGACTGGTCGAATACGATCCGAAGTCTCTCGATGCGATTCCCGCGATAGCCGAGCGTTGGGATGTGAACAACGACTCATCGGAATTTGTCTTTCACTTGCGCAGGAACGCCCGCTGGTCTAATGGCGAACCGATCAACGCCCATGATTTTGTCTACAGTATCCGAAGATCCCTCACTCCCGAAGTTGAATCCCGTTCGGCAGGCCTGGCTTACCCCATTAGGTATGCCGAGGCTTTTAATGCAGGCGGGGTATTTGTCCGTGACCCCGCCAGCAATCAATTTCTCTTAGAAAAGGACTTTGCCGGCGACGAGCCGGCCGCGGCAGCGCTTAGCCAGAAATCCCTGGGGACGAATGAACGGGAATATGAACCAACGGCTGCCGAGCCAACTCCGGATCGCGACACGCCTTTTCACCAGTTCATGCATTCGCCTGATAGGCTTGTCCTTCCCGGTGCTGAGAAAGCTCGCAACAAGTTACTCGAAAGCAATCCCAGGCTGCAGGCGGCTGTGGCTGGTAAAGAACTGGTAAAAGCAAGGGCTGAGGACGTAGGCGTCGAGCCGGTTGATGACTACACAGTGCGTATCTCCCTCTCTGAATCCGTGCCTTACTTTACTGAACTTGTAGCCCATCAGATCTTTCGTCTGGTGCCACGGAAAGTGATCGAACAGTATGGTGCGAAGTGGACCGACCCCTCGCATATCATTTCCAGTGGAGCTTTCAAGTTGAAGTCATGGAAGCCGTATAGCGAAGTGGTTGTCGAGCGCAATCCGATGTACTGGGACGCGGGAAGCGTCCGTCTGGATGAAATCTATTTTTATACATCCACTGATCACCCCGCCACCATGAATCTGTATAAAGTTGGTGCCGCAGACGCAGTGCTGAATCACTCCGTACCCAACGCGTGGTTAGACGTTGTTCGCCCAAAGAAGGATTACATGGACGCCGCAGAGGCGACGATTACCTACATTCTGATCAATATAACGCAGCCCCCCATGAACGATCTTCGAGTTCGCAGGGCGTTCAATATATCCATTGATAAGATCAATTATTCAAAGGCCAGGAGGATAACCAAGCCACTGTTCGCATTTACGCCCGAAGCCATTTTCGTTGGTTACCCACAACCGAAAGGCGAGGGATTCGATCCGGAAGCAGCCCGGAAGTTACTCGGCGAGGCAGGTTATCCAGTGACCCAGAAATCCGATGGAACTTACCAGTGCGAGAAGTTTCCCGCTGATGAGGTCAAATTTGCTTTCCCGACCCATTCTTCCAACAGAGCTCTGGCGGAGTTTATGCAGGCGCAATGGAAACAGAATCTTGGGATCACGGTGATGTTGAGTAATATGGAGTCTAAGACCTACTTGGCTGCCCGCTCCAAGCTGGACTACAAGGGATTTGCGTTCGGTAGTTGGGGGGCCGACTACATGGATCCGACTACCTTTCTCAATCTCTTTAAAACGCGCGGCGGGGATAATGGCAGTGGTTGGTGGGATCAGAAATACGTAGACCTGCTCGAAGAAGCCAATCATACAATCGAACCACAGAAGCGTTACGCACTGTTGGCCAAAGCTGAGAAATACTTGTTGGACGCGCAGCCTGTGATCCCGATCGAGACTCCCGCAGTGAACTGGGTCAAGAAGCCCTACGTGAAAGGCTTATACCCAAATCCAGCGTGTCTCTTTGCGTGGAAGTTTGTGTATATCGAGCGCGACGCGTCCAAGTGGGATTATGGGACTCCCAGCTTGACGGATTAGTCTGATGGATTAGTTGACAGACCTTCTTGCCTGGTTCAAATAAAGCACACGCGGCCTGTACCACCTAAGAATGCTTCGCTTCATTATTCGACGTCTGATAATTACGATCCCGACGATCCTCGTTGTGATTACCATAACGTGGGGATTGATCCGGCTGGCCCCGGGCAACTTCTACACTGGTGATAAGGCCCTCCCCGAGGCAATCGAACAGAACATTCGCGAAAAGTATGGTCTGGACAGGCCCTGGCACGAACAGTACCTCCGGACAATGGGCCAGATTCTCCGTTTGGATTTCGGAACGTCCTTGAGGTACGAGGGGAAGTCGGTCAATGAGATTATCGCGAGATCTCTTCCGGTTTCAGCGACGGTGGGAATACTCGCCTATCTTCTCGCGCTGATCGTGGGAATAACAGTCGGATCCATTGCAGCGCTTAAGCAAAACTCGAAATGGGACTATGCCTCAATGACTCTGGCCATGCTCGGCATATCTATTCCGAATTTTGTGTTGGGACCAATTCTGGTTCTCTTCTTTTCGCTGACGCTTTACTGGCTTCCGCCTTCGCGTTGGGATGGTTTTCCCAGCAAGAGCGTGATCCTGCCGGTGATTACGCTTTCAGCTATCTACATGGCCTATATCGCGCGCCTCACCCGAGCGGGGATGCTGGAAGTGCTTAGGTCAGACTATATCCGCACCGCCCGGTCGAAAGGACTCAGCGAGACCCAGGTTGTTATCCGTCACGCGTTGCGCGGCGGTTTGTTACCAGTCGTTTCTTACACCGGGCCTGCTTTGGCATTTCTGTTGACGGGCACTGTTGTAGTCGAAAGTCTGTTTGTCCTGCCAGGGCTGGGAAAGTATTTTATCCAGGCATCTCTCAATCGTGATGAGCCGCTGATTCTCGGCATCGTGGCTTTCATCTCCATGACTCTTTTGACAATGAATCTTCTTGTGGACATCGCTTACGGCTATCTCGACCCACGCATTCGTCAGTGAGTGGGTCCGTACATCCGGGCCGCGACTTGTTCGGATCAACAAGATGTGACGGGCAGAAGATCTTACTTTCCTGACAATGAACGACGAACGACCACCACCTCCGGACGAGCCTGAGAGGCCGAAGCCCGCTTTCGCGCCTTTGGGGATGCCACCTGCGCCGCCCATTCGGCCGCGCGCAGGCGATATTATTCACACTGGGCCCGAGCTAGCGGTCGGGGAAGCGGATGTTCGCTCCGCGGAGCGAGCTGAGGTTGTGACCGGCACGTCGCTTTGGAGAGATGCCTGGCGCAGGTTGCTGAAGAATAAGCTGGCCGTATTCGGCATGATTATGGTCGCGACAATTACTCTGGCATCGATTACCGGACCTTTTCTCATTAAGCAATTTACGGGGTTGACTCCCCACTACATTCCCACGGATATCGCCGCATTAAAATCGCTTCCGCCGTTTACCGCAACCGATGGTTCGTTTTCGTGGTTACACCCCATGGGAACTGACAATCAGGGACGCGACCTGCTGGCGCGAGTCCTTCAGGGTGGGCAAATTTCTTTGATGGTTGGCATTATCGCGACACTTATGTCGCTGATAATCGGTGTCAGCTACGGAGCGGTTTCGGGTTATCTCGGCGGTCGCTTGGATAGCCTCATGATGCGGCTAGTCGACGTGCTCTACTCGCTGCCTTACATCATCATTGTGATTGTCCTACTGTCGATGTTTCGCAGTCAGACTGCTCGCGGCCAACTGATCCTGTTGTTCGTGGCGTTGGGCTCTGTATCGTGGCTGACCATGGCCCGGATCGTGCGCGGACAAATTCTCTCGCTGAAGAACCAGGAGTTCGTGCTGGCCGCCAGAGCTACTGGCGTTTCGACTCCTCGAATTATCTTCTGGCACCTGGTGCCCAACACGATCGGTCCGGTAATTGTTTACGCTACGCTTACTATCCCGACGATTATGCTGACGGAGGCGTTTCTCTCTTTTTTAGGATTTGGCGTACAGCCTCCGATCGCGTCATGGGGTAGCCTGACCACAGACGGAATTCAGAACATCGCCATCTTCCCCTGGCAGCTCATTTGTCCCGGTGTGACGATGGGCCTGACATTGTTCTCACTGAACTTCCTTGGTGACGGATTACGCGATGCGCTTGATCCGCAGATGAGGAAGGTCTAATTTGCCTTGACCTTTGGAATTTAAGCTCTCAGTTCTGAAATCTCGGATCTGAAATTTCAAAATTTGAGATCGGCAGTTGATTAAGAAATCTAAGACCACATGAGCACCGGCAACGGAAATCTTCTGGAAGTCAGAGATCTACGGACCTACTTCCACACTGAGGACGGCACGGTTAAGGCCGTGGATGGAGTCACGTTCAACCTCCGCCGTGGTGAGACGCTGGGAATCGTTGGCGAGTCTGGTTCCGGCAAATCTGTCACGAATCTCTCAATCATCCGCCTAATCCAAAGTCCGCCCGGGCAAATCGTTTCAGGCGAAGTGGTCTTCGATGGTCGAGACATTCTCCGGCTTAGAGAAGATGAAGTACGGCGGATTCGCGGCCGGCGCATCGCAATGATCTTTCAGGATCCGATGACCTCGCTCAACCCCTTCATGAAGATCTCCCGACAGCTAATGGAGATGACTCGGCTCCACCTGGGTTATTCAAAAGCCCAGGCTTACGCGCATGCAGTCAAGATGCTGGAGATTGTCGGAATTCCAGATGCGCGCGAGCGCGTGGACGGCTATCCGCACGAATTCTCGGGAGGAATGCGCCAGCGAGTAATGATAGCCATGGCGCTTTCCTGCGAACCGGAACTTCTGATCGCCGACGAACCCGCTACGGCACTCGACGTGACGATCCAGGCCCAAATCCTGGAGTTGATAAAAACACTGAAGCAAGAGACCGGCACAAGCGTGATTCTCATCACGCACGATCTCGGTGTAGTTGCGGGAATGACGGATCATCTGATCGTGATGTATGCGGGAAAAATCTTCGAGCAGGCGCCGACACGTGAGTTGTTCGCCGTGCCCGGCAATCCGTATACGAACGGATTGCTGCGTTCTATCCCTGATCCCACCTCGGCGCGGGGAACGCTTTACCAGATTTCGGGGCTACCTCCTGATGTCGCTCATCTACCGCCTGGCTGTCCTTTCGCCCCGCGATGTGACCGAGCTGAGGAGATTTGTAGCAAAGAGTTTCCGCCGTTAGTTGAAGTCAACCAGGACCATCACTCGCTTTGTCACTTCGCCCTAGAGGTTTACGCGAAATCAGTCGCGGAGAACAGTGCCGTCGAGAGGCGCGCGAGACAAGACTAAGTTTCGTACTGCGCCCTAATCCGAAGAGAAGAGAAGTGAAGATTAGCAGTGAGTTAAATAGAGTGACACCGCACTTACAACCGCCTGGCATTGGCGAGAAAGCGGAACCGCTGATCTCCGTACGCAATCTCACCGTTCATTTTGATCTTGGCCGCGAACGGGCACCCAAAGCACGAGAGACAAACGGGAGGCGGAAGAAGAAAGAATTTGCCACCGCCAAGTTTCTGAAGCGTGTTGCGATAGTGATTATTTTTACTTTGATCATTTTGGTGGCGATTGTCGTTACTGGGGGGAAACTGACGTCGGACTTGATCGAGCTAATA
>JACDCK010000009.1 GCA_013817595.1 Pyrinomonadaceae bacterium
CGGTGACGGAGTCCACTTCTACTATTCCAGTCCCTTCAGGATTCCGAATACTAATCCAGCCCCATCACAAAGCGTTAACCTCAGCCGAACAGCAGAACTTTTAGCAAACCGACCAGCCCGCCGGTAAGCACGACCCACAGGAGATCGGCCTTGAACCTGTAAAGTGCGACGAAGGCGACGAGGGTCATCGCAGCGGCGAACCAGTCCGTGCCTCCGGCCAAACCCTGCGGCCAGATCACGGCCGCGCCAAAGACTAACGCCAGGTTCAAGACCACACCGACGACAGAGGCCGTGACGCCAGAAAGTGCTCCGGTGAGATTCTTATTTCCTCGCAACACTTCGATATAAGGCGCTCCGAGAAAGATGAAGACGAAGCACGGTAAGAACGTGGCATAGGTGGTGACGAGTGCGCCCGTGATGGCGCTGGCCGTCTGATCCATACCCTGCGGGTTATTCCACGCCGCCATGAATCCGACGAACTGCAAGACCATGATGAGCGGGCCGGGCGTCGTCTCCGCGAGCGCCAGCCCGTCCACTGCCTGCGAGTGCGTCAGCCATCCGTAAGAGCCAGCCGCCGCCTGCGTGACGTAGGCAAGCACAGCATAAGCGCCGCCAAATGTAACGAGCGCGGCCTGCGTGAAGAAACGGTATTCCTGAACGTGCAGACTGCCCCACCCGCGCCACAGGATGAGCACGACGAGGGGCAGCACCCAAAGCCCGAGGCCGACCACCAACGTGCGGAGTACGTGAGTGCGAGACGGAACAGTGTGCGCCGGAGGAGACGCGTTATCGTCAATAGCGAGCTGCAGCACATCGGTCACTTGCCCGTCGCCTTCTGTCTTGGCATCTGCTTCTTTTGTTTTCGGCGCGTTGAACGCCTCCGGCCAGAAGCGTGCGCCCGCTAACCCGGTGAGGCCCGCAGCAAGCACGATCAGCGGAAAGGGCACATTAAGGAAGTAGATGGCAACGAAGGCAGCAGCCGCGATGAGGAAATGAGCACGGCGTTTGAGCGCGCGGCCCCCGATCTTCAAGACGGCTTCGACGACGATGGCGACCACTACCGGCTTGAAGCCAGAGAGCACGCCCGCCACCGCCGGAACACTACCGTAGGCTGCATAGGTGTATGAGAGCGCGAGCAGGACGAAAATTGAGGGAATAACGAACAATAAACCGGCGACGATGCCGCCCCAAACACGGTGCATTAGCCAGCCAATGTAAATAGCGAGTTGTTGCGCTTCCGGGCCGGGCAGCAACATGCAGAAGTTGAGCGCGTGAAGGAATCGCTCCTCGCTGATCCAGCGTCGCTGCTCTACCAGTTCGCGGTGCATGATCGCGATCTGGCCTGCCGGTCCGCCGAAAGAAATGAAGCCGAGCTTGACCCAGAAGCGGAACGCCTCGCCAAACGAGACGCTGCGCCGAGCAGACCGAGTGTCGCTAGAGAGCACTGTGCGGGCCTCTCCTGGCTGCCCGACGACGGGTTTGCTTTTGGTTATCATTCGATTGATCCGATCACGCAGAATCTAACCAGCAGGAGCGATCCGCTACGAGACTAAACTAGCTCTGTCTTCTTATGCTCAAGCTGCGTGACGAACTCGTTTGCAGTTTCATCAGCGACCCATGCCTGCTCAATCCGTCCTTCGCGCATCGAGATGATGCGATGAGCTACCGTCCTGGCTTCGGACTGATCATGGGTGACATAGAGGGCTGTGATCCCCAGCGACCGTTGCAGACCAGTGAGCTCCTTCAACAGATCTGTTTTGAGATCAGCATCGAGGCTGGACATCGGTTCATCGAGCAACAGCAGGCGCGGACGCCCAATCAACGCTCGCGCCAGGGCCGCGCGCTGCTGCTCACCGCCGGACAGCTGCCCCGGGTGGCTACCCGCGAAGCGCTCGATGCGCATCAGCCGCAACACTTCAGTGATCCGTCCTGCTCGTTCTCTTTTCGGCACTTTCGCGCACGTAAGAACAAAATCGAGACTACCGGCAATGGTCAGATGCGGCCACAGTGCCAGGTCCTGGAAAACGAAGCCGATGCAGCGTGCGCGCGGTGGTGCGAGGTTGTGTCCACCTGTCGCGACTCGCTTGTCCTCGATCCAAACCTCTCCTGCGTCAGGCGTCTCCAATCCAGCAATCAGGCGCAGCGCCGTTGTTTTGCCGCAACCGCTGGGGCCAAGCAAGGCCACGAATTCACCCGCTGCGACCTCGAGCGAGACGCTGTCGAGAATGACGCGCTCACCATATCGCTTTGTCACGTCGATGAGCCTGAGAAAGGATTCACTCATTGTTAGGCCCGGCTCGATCTACCGAAACTGAATCGGAAAGAAATCTCTTGCGCTTGACTTAATCTGAGCGTTACTCCCATTAGCCACTTCATAACCTATCTACCTGGCCGCGTCCGAAGACACCAAGCAGCGCGAGCGGGATGATAATGATGCTCGCTTGCATGAGCGCTAATGCTGCCACTTCGCTCGAAGGCGTGTTGGCGATCATGGTGTAAATGCGCACGGGCAGCGTGGACTCGCCGGGCGGCGAAACCAGCACGGTGGCTCCGAGTTCGCCGAAAGCGAAGATGAACGCCACTACCCACGCGGCGGCAAGCCCGTTCCGGAGTTGGGGGAGTACGATGCGGGCGAAGCTCCGCAGCCAGCCAGCCCCGGCAACTTCCGCAGCTTCCTCGGATGAGACCGGGAGCTGGCGCGCACTCGCTGCTAGAATGAGGGCAGCGACCGGCACAAACCGCGCGAGGTACGCAATGAGGATGATCGCCATGCTCTTATAGATCTCGCCCGGTAGTCCCGGTCTGTTCCATAGACCAATGAGTCCGATGCCAACGACCGTGCTTGGTACTGCAAACACGACGATGAAGACAAGATCGACCAATCCGCGCAGCCGTGTCCGCGCCCGCGCCCGGCCATAGCCCAATAATACGGCGAGAGCGATTATTAGCGTCGCGCCGATAGTGGCGAGCAGCAGACTATTAGCGATCGCTTCACTGGACGTTTTGATCGCTGAGACAATTCGCTCAATTCGTCCCACTTCAACCGCGAGCACCGTTAGTGGTAAGCCGAGTGATAAAAAGAGCACCAGGCCGACCGCTCCAATCGCGAGCGCTCGCCAACCTCCAAGCAGCAAAGGGAGACCTGCATGCGTGCTGCGCCCGGTTGTGATCATTCGTTCCCCGATCAGAAGTTTGACCGCGATACCAGCAGTGAGCGCCAAAACCAATAGCGGAACCGCGAGCGCTGTAGCCGCTCCAAAATCGTAGAGCGCAGCGAATGCAGTGAAGACTTCAGTGGTAAAGACAGGCACCCGCAGCAAGCCTGGAACCCCAAATTCGGACAGCGCGAGGACAAAGATGATAAAAATACTGGCGGCAATGCTCGGCGCAATAAGCGGCAAAGTGATCCGCCGCAACACACGATGCGGCGGGCCAACCAACAAGGCCGCCTCTTCAAGATGAGCACTCACGCGCCGCGCTGCCGCTTCCGTAGCCAGCATCGCGAGCGGAAAGAAACCTAGGCTGAGTGTGATTACCGCGCCGGTCAGGCTATAGGTCCAGCTCGAAAGCAGATCGCGTCCATACACGCGTGCGAGGAGTCCGGCCGACCCGCCGATATAAATCCAGGCCAGACCAAGGATGTAGGGCGGAATGACGAGCGGCACCACCAGCGCGAGCCTGAGGAAGCGTTTGGCCGGCAGATCAGCACGAGCGAGCAGGAGTCCCAATGGTGCGCCGATGATAGTTGCCAGCGCCGCCGTCCCAATACCAAGCAGGGAACTACTGAGGAGCAGATCACGCTGTCGCGCATCCGTGAGCAAGTGACGATAGTTATCAAGGCTGAAGCCGCCGTCTGCGCCAGCCAAAGAGACTCCGAGCATGTACAGAGTCGGCAATACGCAAAGCGCGACAAATAATATGGCAGCGATGCTGAGTACAATGGCGCGCGCCGATGGCCAGATGAATGGGCGCCGTGCGATCGCTGTGGCCGCAGTGCTCATTGCTATGTTTCAGCCTCAGAGTCCGAGGACCGGTTGCAAGCGGCGCGTTACGTCTTCGACGCGGTCGGCTGCCTTACCGTAGTCGAGCGTCATCGGCTTGAAAGAGGAGAGTGGTGGAATGTTCTTCGGTCCCTCCACGCCTGCGTGCAACGGAATCTGCACCGCCTCCGACTGCGACAGCATTCGCTCGACTTCCGGCGAAAGCAGGTAATCGATCAACTTCTTGCCGGCGTCAGGATGTGGCGCACCGGCGATCAGTGAAACCATGTTCGGCATTACTGGGACGCCCATTCCCTCGCGATCAGGAAAAACCATTGCCACTGGCTGCTTGTTTACAAGACCAACGTTTACGTCGTCAGTATCGGTGATTCCGACTTTCGCTTCGCCGCGAGCCACTGTGTCGAGCACCACAGAGTTAGCCGACACGATCTTCACGCATTCGCTTTCAGCTTGCGGAAAAATTCGTCTGCCCGCTCATCACCCAGCTCGGCGTAAAGCGCTGCGACGTGAAAAGAAGTCGTACCGAAACGCGGGTCAGCCATAGCGACCTGATCCTTCCACTTGGGATCGTCGAGGTCGAGGACAGACTTCGGCGCATCCTCGGGCTTCACCAACTTAGTGTTGTAAACGATTACACGGCTGCGCGCCGAAAATCCTGTCCAGTAGTTTTCCGGATCTTTGAAAGTAGCCGGAATGCCATCCGCGCTCGCAGACCTGTAAGGCGCGAGCACACCGCGCTTCTTCAAAACGAGCGTGCGCACTGGTTCGTTGGACCAGAAGACGTCGGCTTGTGGGCGATTCTTCTCGGCGAGCAGCTTGTTGGCGAGGCCGGTTGATTTTGTCTCTTCCGTGTCATAGACGGCATTCACCTTGACGCCGGTCTTCTGCTCATAGGCGCGGAGAATTGGTTCGGAGAAGACGCGATCGGTCGAGACGTAGATCGTAACTTCATTAAGTGAACCGCTTGTTTGACTATTCCCGGTTGTGGCCTGCCGGCCACCGCACGCCGCGAAGATGAGCGCGATGCAAATCGCTAATACGAGCGGCTTTGGGCGATCCATCCTGCGAGTCGTTGACTTGATCGAATCAGAATGCTCACAACTACGCATGGAACCTCCTGTTTATCCTATCCTTGAATTGACGGCCAGTTTGATCGGCTTATGAACCTGCTTTGAGCGCCGTCTCGGCGCGCCGGTTGACCTCCTCCCAGTTGACGTTCTGCAAGAATGCATCCACATACTTCGCTGCCGCTGCGCCGTAGTCCATGTGGTACGCATGCTCGTACATGTCGAGGACGAGTAGCGGGTGGCTCATCGGAGCGTTGTGCATGTGATCCCATGACCAGTAATTGTGAACTTCTCTGGTGTGCAGGTTGTACGCGAGGATGGTCCAGCCCGAACCACCGCCTAGAGCATTCGCTGTTCGCTTGAATTCTGCTTCCCACTGCTCATAACTGCCAAACCACTGCTTGAGAAGATCTTGTATCTTGCCTCCGGCTCTGCCGTCATCTCCCAGATTGCCGAAATACTGTTCGTGAAGTACTACCGAACCGGTGCGCACCAACTCCTCACGCTTGAGGTCACCGTAGATGTAAGGCGGCAGATCCTTATCAGCGAGCAAGCCACTTAGCCGCTGCTCGACGGCGTTGAGCGCCTTGACCGCGCCACCGTAGTTATTCTCCCAGTGCGATTTGATGAGCTTCTCAGAAAGCCCTTTGAGCTTGGCCGGATCGAACGGCAAAGGCTTCGGCTGGTGCTGACCCCGGAATGCCCGGGCTGGCGTGGAATCAGTGAATTGTCCTTCACGGGTCATCATTCCCCTCCCTTCATTGGCTAGAACGGTTTCAAAACCGGCGAGACTCACGAGTGTGAGTCCCGCGCCTCCAGTAATCATGGTCCCCAATGCTTCACGTCTCGAAACACGTTTCATGGCTTCATCCTTTTTCCTGTAGAACAATTCCCTTTACTTTACCTTATTGCCTCGACGGGCCTGCGCAAAATTCAGCTCAACGAGGTCGGACGCCTTGTCCATCTCGCCGGTCCGGTCGAAGGCAGCCAGCGCCATCTTGTAAACGCGTTTTGTATCGAAGGCCGTGTCGTCCGGGTTGCGCGTGTCCAAGCGCCGCTCGAACTCCAGTGTCCAGCGGCCATTAGCCCAAGCCCCTTTGGCGCGCACATCGGCTGCGCTGCCAACCGGATTACCGGCAACATACTGCGGCACGCGGTCTCATTGATACGATGTCGGCGCGGGCTGTTTTTTCTCTACTGTCTCTCCTGCATCTTCCGGCCGGGCGATCCACACCTCAGCGCCGTCAGCGGCTTTGTGCGGGTTCGCCCTACCCTCAGGTTTCTGGCGGGTATAGCGGTGGGTCTTGTCCATTGCGTAGCCCTGAGGATTGGTGCGGAATGCCTTCCAGTGCCAGATCTCCCACACGCTCTCAACTGGCGACAGCATATCGGCGGTGAAAGGCCCCGTCTGCTCGAAGCCCAGAGCGAAACATATCTTCCCGATCCAGCCCTTCCTCATAGGTCTTCTTCTCGGCGTTCCAGACCCACGTCTTATGAGAAATGTCTTGGGTCGCGTCCTCCCACGAAGCGAGGAAATAAATGTGCGTATCGGTATGAACCGACCGGATCGACACGCGTGTGGATTGCCCGATGTTAGGCGGCAGCACTCGCTTCGCGACGACTTGTAGCGGAACAGCGGATCGCCAAACCGGATCGTCTCCGTTCCCGTCCACTGTGGGCGCGGTTGTCACGTGGATAGAAACCAGACGCGTTGGTTTACCGCCACTCGCCCCTTGTGCCTGTAATGTTGCGTAAGCCGAGAGTGCCACTAAAACGATGGTCGCCCCCGATGATGCTGAAAAGGCGCGCGGAACATCTCCAGCTAGCTATCTTCGACCTGAGCCGCTTGTTTTTACTCTCCTGGACGGTTTTCATAACTATCCTCCTCCTGAAAGCTTCATTTCGCCGTGACTCGGAGATCGTCGAAGTGCGTGACCGAATCGGCTTTCGTCCAGAGGCCCACTTTGCCCGCTTCCGGGAAACTGTCGTCTTCCACTTCGTAGAGTTTCTGGCCGTTCACGAACACTTCAAAAAGTTCGCCCGTACCGACCACGCGCAGTTCGCTCCACTGCCCAGAAAGTACGTCGGTCTTCTTACCGTAAGTGCGGCCTTCCCCTTTTAGTGGTAGGTCAGTCCGCTTGCCGTTTTGCACCTTGTACAGCACGACATTGTTTTCCAGCGCGTTGGCCCGGACGATGTAGTAGTTGTTTGCGTCTTTGAGACGCCAAACCAGCCCGGCGGCTTGATCCACGCGACCGCTGATTGGCTTAAACCGGACGCTCAAATCCAAGTCACGGAACGAGCCTTCGTCGGCGATGGCTAACGGAAAGCGATAGTTGGTATTGTCGGCTGAAGTCTGGGCAAGCACGTTCGGCTGTGACGGCGCGGTGAAGTCCCCTTTCACTTCCCATGCGCCTTTCGCACCTTGCCCGGTTAAGCCCGCGTGAAACTTTGCCGGCATCTGTCCAGCAGTATCGCTGTCGAAGGTGTAGGTGAAACTTTTACCAGTCTCCTGCACCGGCGCGGGCCTTTCGGGGTCCGCTACGTTAGATTCGGGGGAGGCGCTCGACGGGCCACTGACCGATCCGATTGAACCGCTTGGCGCGTTGCAAGCCAGGACGATCAGGATCAGGAGCGCGCACACGCTCGCAATCATGGATCTATTCATAATTACCCTCCCACTGTTGCTTTGAGGCGAAATGGAGACTTCGCCCTCGCTACTTGAATCACGAAACAGTTAGACTCTGCCCTATGCTCGCGCAGAGCGCGTCATAAACAAATGAAGCACGCTCGACTGTCTCATGATCGGCTTTTGTTATCAACTGAAAGCCACCGCGCGACATCTATTCCGTGAGGCCCAAGGGCGATGGAAGTTGGGAGTCGCCTCGTCCAGTACAGACTGACTGAAGGGAATAAGCGGTGCACCGTCGTTCTGGAAACTGCATGGTATAGGAGCACACTGTATGGTGCGCTGAAGAACACAGCAGCTCTCACAAAAGCCTCGAACGTTACATAAAACGAATCTTCCTGGCAAGGTATAGGCCTTGCTCTAATCAAGGCCGGCTCCGACAAGTTTGTTTGATATGGCTGCTGGTCCAGACCGTTCCAGCGCTTTTCAGAATAAGGAGATAAGACATGACGATCACTAAGGGAAGATACGTTTTCAGGTTGGGCGCATCCATTTTGGGCGCAACGCTTTTGCTCGGCGCTGGTTCAACCGCCTTCGGCCAGGGCGGCTACTACGGCAATGACCACCCCCATGGGCAGAACGGTAATCATCAGAGGCGAGAGAAGAAAGCTGAGAAGCGACATCAGAAGAACGAGAAGGAGGCACTCAAGCAGCATCAGCGCCACGAGCGTGAGATGTACGGCAACGACCGCGAGCTGCGTGACCACCAGCGGCAGGAACGCGAGGCCGTGAAACAACACCAGCGCCACGAGAAGAATGACCGCAAGGATCATCAGCGGCAAGAGCGCGACGGCAGGTACGACAACGACGGCAGGTATGACAACGATGGGTACTACGACCGTGATGGTCGCCGCAATGACGGTTATAACGATGACGGGTATGGCAACGGTACTGAGGTTCGCCGTGTCGCGTTAGAGCGTGGCTACCGGGAAGGAATTCGCGCCGGGCGTGATGACCGTTCGCGCAATCGGGGCGCTCGCATGGAGGACCATAGTGCGTACCGTAAGACCACCGGCTATAGTAACCGCGACGGAAACATCGACGCCTATCGCAGCAGTTTCCGCGACGGCTTCCGACAGGGCTATGAAGAGGGTTACAACGGCCGCTACAGTAGTGGGAGCGGAAGCGGTAACACCATCGGCAATATCCTCGGTGGAATTTTCGGACGGCCGTAATTTCTTTGGGAATGCTCTTCTATCAGTGGTCCGGCGAGATAAGAGTTCTCTTGCCGGACTATTTTGTTCTTACGTTAATAATAGTGACCCTGTGATTAACCCTCAGCTCGGGAAAGACTGAGACAGTGAATTCCCAGAAGAGCGCCAAAAAAGTCGCAATGTAGAATCCGGCCTCATCAATCTCATCGTATTTAGTTTAGGACAACCGGAGATTTCGAGGATTGCTCCGATTGCTCCGATTGCTCCGACGTTCGCTTGGACGCACAATCGAGGCGTGCTATATAATTGGCCACCCCCAAATACAAGCCTTGAGCATTAGCTGCGGTTCCTATGTATAAGCGGTTTTTGGTAACTACAATTCTCGGCATCGCACTACTGTTCAGCCAGGGAGGCAACTTTCTGGTTGGCGCACTGTGTCCGCATCTCCGGTCAGCCGCAGCCACCTGCGACATGCAGGTTTCCGAAACCGAAATGTCCCATGAAGGAATGTCTCATGAGGAAATGGGTCATACGGGAATGGGTTCGATGGCTAAAGAGCCCGCTGCACAGCAAGACAACGAGGCGGACGCTCTGGGGCAGCCGACTAAGCTGTGTTCCCATTGTGCAGTCCACTCCCGTTCGAGTTCCAATGCTATTTCATTGAGAGAGACTGACACGCCGAAGCGTTCGGCCGACTTGACCATTTCCCTCACGGTTCAAACGATTGTTCCAGTTGTCACGTCTAGCGCTCAGGTTTGACTTCAAGAGCGCATGGACCACCTGGCGAACTCAGGCCCAGGCATATCCTCATTAATATCTTCCGCATTTAGTCCCTTCCGATAATCACATTCGTGATGGTGACGCAGGCATTAGCCTGTGTTGTGGGCTATCCACATCAATTCCTTTATTTAGGACACACGGCGTTCGCTTTGGCGAACCACGTAAGGGGGAACCATGAACCGGCTCAGTAATTTGAGTATTGCGCTACGAACACTTAGCGCACTTGTCCTGATGTTTGCGGTCAACGTGAGCGTATTGCCGCAGCATGAAGGGCATGACATGTCAAAAATGAAACCGGCAAGCAAACCGAAGCCGAAGAGTGCGCCGAGGAAGAAGAGAACAGCTTCTCGCGCGAGGCGAACTACCCCGAGGAGAGCAAGTAGGCCGCGACCTTCGCCTTCGCCCAGTCCGCACGTAATGACGCCGGGTATGCAGATGCCAACAGCGTCGCCGTCACCGAGTCCGCACGTAATGACGCCGGGCATGCAGATGCCGACAATGTCGCCAACTCCTTCGCAGACTCCGGGGCACGTAATGACGCCAGGTATGCAAATGCCGACCGCAACGCCATCGCCTGGTCTGCGGCCAGATCCGGAGATTGATAGTCGCCCGGTGCTGAGACTCGAGGATTTGGAAGCCATGGCAATAAAGAACAATCCCACGTTGGCTCAAGCCGACGCCGGAGTTCGTGCTGCGGAAGGGCGCCGACGTCAAGCTAGTCTATTTCCCAATCCCATCGTCGGCTATTTCGGAGAGGAACTTTCCTTCCGAGCTGCGGGTGAGACCAGCGAGCACGGAGTCTTCGTCGAACAGATGATTCCTTTAGGCGGAAAGCTCAGTAAGAGCCGCCGCATCTTTGCTCGTGAGAAGGAGCAGGCTCAGTCGCTTGCTGAAACTCAACGACTGCGCGTGCTGAACTCGATTCGCATGCTCTATTACGAAGCCCTGGGTGCGCAAAGACTTATCGAGCTGCGAAGCGATTTGTCGCGACTCGCAAACGAAGCAGTTAAGATAACCAGGGAGCTTTACAACGTCGGACAAGCTGACAGGCCGGATCAACTTGAAATTGAGATCGAAGCCGAGAGGGCAGAGATTGATTTGCTGCGAGCACAAAACGACAGAGAGCCGGTGTGGCGCGCGCTCGCCGCCATGGTGAATAACCCGGAGCTAAAGCCTGCGAGACTGGTAGGCAATCTTGAACAGGTTGGAACCGCATTTGATCAGGAAGCAATCATTTTGACGCTTTTGCGTGATAGTCCCGAAATTAGGACGGCCCAGGCGGGAGTGGAGCGAGCGCGTGCGGTTCTGTCACGTGCGCGGGCTGAACGCATACCCGACCTATTTTAACGCGGTGGCATTGCTTACAACAACGAGCGGCTGGATCGGGACAATAGAAAAATTGGGGCGGAAGGGGTCGTTGAAGTTGGCGTACGCGTGCCAATTTTTAACCGCAATCAAGGTGGCATTGCGGCAGCGGACGCCGAGCTCGCTATCGCGGAGCGCGAGCTTGACCGGCTTCAGTTAGTACTCCGTTCGCGGCTTGCTTCAGCTTTTCGTGAGTATCGCAACGCAGCGCAGATGGTGGAGAAGTATCGCACGCAGGTGGTGCCGAGGGCGCGCCAAGCCTATGAGATGTACCTATCAAGTTTCAGACAAATGGCCGCTGCCTACCCGTAAGTGCTGATCGCGCAACGAACGCTCTTTCAGGTGGAAGCAGAATATGCGCGGGCGTTAATCAATCTGCGGCAGAGTGGCGTTGGCTTGCGTGGCTTTCTACTGAGCGGCGGATTAGATGCCATCGGGAGACCTGGCGAATCCGGCGAGCGAACCGAAGGCTTCAAGCTGAGGTCAGCGAGCGAAGCAACGGGCGGTTTTGAACCGTGAGCTAGGCTGCAAGGACCGCAAGATTTGCCGAAGAGAGTTATCAAAAGGTTTTCGAACAATACAGGAGTAAGAAATGGACAACAGCAGACGCAGTTTCATACGACGATCTTCACTTTTTGGCGCAGCTGGTTTACTGGCGGGTTCAAAGGCGGTGTCTGCCCAACACGAGGGTCACGTGATGCCTAAACCTCAAGCCCCTCCGAAGACAGATAATAGGCCTCCGGCTTCCGGTGGCCAGGTCCTGGTGCACAGTCCGGATGTGCCGAAGCTTCCCTGGACCATGGACAATGGGGTGAAGGTGTTTCGACTCGACCCTGAGGTGGTCAAGGTCCAGTTAATTCCGGGCAAGGAGATGTACGCGTGGGGTTACAGCGGCAGCGTGCCCGGGCCCACGGTCGAAGTGAACGAGGGCGACCGCGTGCGTTTCATCGTTACAAACAAGTTGCCTGAAGCCACTACCATGCACTGGCACGGTTTGGAAGTGCCTCTCAATATGGACGGCGTTCCTTTCATCAGCCAGCCGCTCATTGAACCGGGCCAGACGTTCGTCTACGAGTACACGGTGCACCAGAACGGCACGTTCTTCTACCACTCGCAAGGTAAGATTAGGGATTGAGAGAGGATTTCCAAACTCACCGGCAAAACCAGATCGTGCGCCTGCCTTTCGCTGCCGAGTTTCAGCCGGTGTACTGCCTGGCGGCGCTTATGGGTGGTGAGTTTACCCAAGATGGTGGCCGGAAGGGAGACGGAGCGACGGCTGCCTTTTGTTTTCGGCGGGTCAAAGCTCCATTTCTTCTTATGGCGGACGAGTGCGCGCCTTACTTGTATGGAATTTCAACGAAGTCGACAACTCGCCATTGCAGGGCGAGGCGCATTGCCGAAGCCGAGACCGGTGTCTCGCGTGCTGTTCTTAATCTCCGCGCCGAAGCTGCCGACGACGCACGGGAAAATACTCTTCGCTTCCTCAGCGAAGAGGCCGGGTCGGAGTCGACTCGGGTGTTGGGGTCGACGACATTCTCGGTGACGGCATTGGTGTAGGTGTCGGTGACATCTTTGCGTTGGCGTTCATGTTTGCGTTACTCGCGTTCGCATTCGTGGTAGAAGGCGCGTTTGTGTTGTTTGCATTGGCTTTGGAATTCTTATTGCCTTTCCCGCAATCTAGAAGGAGAACTGCAGTACTAAGCACAACTGTGAGAGCCATAAGTCTTAACATTTAGTTGCTCCACACCCGCGAGGGCGATACCGAAGGTGGAGGGGAAGATGTCAGGTACAACATGTATGCGTTGAGTCACGCCGTTGATGCATGACATCGGTACTCCCCCTTGACGGATGTATGCACAAGCAAAATAGCGGGACATCACTCAGACTAGATCAACTGAACGCTGCCCTGCAGCTTAAGAAAAATGTTACTGGCTGAGGAGTATAACAACTCCAGCGCCAAGGTCTGTACGCTGCCGAACAATCGACTCCTTTTGAAGCGATAAACGTATTTGTGGGTGGGAGCGTTTCAACAGGATAGAGTGGGTCGTTTTGCCGCAGCGTCCGCAATGCGGAACGTTAGGGCCCGGGCGGTCAGCACCAGACCCTGCCATCCCCACTTCGTGCAAACCTTCCCCGCCTGAACGAGGGTTGCTTTCTAGATTAAGCCGTTCCTTCGCCTTTATCGACGACGGCCTTGAGCGCCTGAAAGGTGGGTGGCCAGAGGCCGATAAAAATTCCCGCCTTTTGCTTGCCACTCAAGTACAGCGCGATAGACGCTCCAATTGAACCAAGAGTCAGAAGGTGAAACAAGCTGATGCCGGTCGCCTTCTGAGTTGATTTGTCTACTGTTTTTAGCATTGACTCCGCAGCGTCCCTCTTCCTGGTTGCTTGCAAGTCGCCAATTTCGTTTGTTTCGGTCTTCGTTCCTGTAACTGACCTTTGTGTTGCTGACATATGTTCCCCCTTGATGAAAATGATACAGCTTCTAAAGCTTGCGCCCTGCCTTGCAATGAGCGTACCTCGTCTCCTAAAGAGCTCGGATGTTCCGATCAGGAGTGTGTTAGTTTTAGGTGGATTCAGAACCTAAAGATTCTAAATGTTCGGTTTATAGATATATAGGAACGAGAAAACGAGAAAACAAGAAAGACCAAAGGAGCTTTTGGGTGCGCTACCTTCCGAAGCGCGGCCATAGATAGCTTTTCGTATGCAAGGGCCGAGCACCTACTGCCCAGCTGCTTTCGTTAACTGATTAAGCCAAAGTGGTACACCAACACATGAACTTGTATTTGCTTAAACTCGGGACACTGATCGAGGCGTTGAAGCCCTCCTTTTATCTCTAAAGTCGTCATCACCCTTCGCACAAAATACAGTCTGCGATACGTGTCGCGACAGAGGAGGAGAGGGATCTCATCTTTGGCGGCCGCGTATAATTCCATGATCGAATGCCGGTGATTCTGCGGTCCCGCCCGTCGAGGTGCAACAAATCAATAGCATAGAAGACAATCACACAGTCGCTTGCACTTTTGCGGGAGCGAAGGCCATCAAAGCACGGCGCTCCGGCTTGGTCGCTTGGTCCAGCGCAACTATCTCGCCGTCGAGAATCGCTGTGGTCGCTGTGTGCGATCGCTGAAGGTCGGGAAACCTTTCGGTGAGACTCTTTCGATTCCCCGAGACAAACCGCAGAGCGCCGTCCTGAAGAAAGCAGGTCGCCCGGAAGCCGTCCCACTTCGGCTCGAATAACCAATCAGGATTTGAGAACGGTTGTCTTGCGAGCGTCGGGGCCATGGGCTCCACGACCGAAAGCATCGCAGTCATTTCTTCTTGGCAGGCTTTTTCGAGCTCTTCTTTGTCGCGCCCTTCGGCTGATCTCCCTGGTCGCCGTAGCCCGGTTTAGCCTTCGTTTTCGATTTGCTCCGCTGGTCCGCAGCAAGTGATCGTCCAACGCCCACAGACTCTTTGAAAGTACCGTCCTGCTCCCGTTTCGCAAACCGCTTATCAGTACCCGTGTCGATTAGCTCGCGTTTACCTTTTTTGATAGCCACTGTCCTATCCTCCCCTGACTCAAACTTGGTGCGGCATTGTAGTACACCCTACTACAGCCGGGTAGGAATTTCGTCCGCGCCCGGATTGGCGCTCTAACATCTGGCAGTGAGGCTCAGTAGCGTTCGGCGCGTCCGACGATTTGCCAGTCACGGCGGTTTATTTTCGTTAATTGGCGGGAACGGCGATGCGATATGAATCGGTCGCGGTTCTTTTGAATGTTTTTAAACGAAAATTGGGGGGAGATATGAAACACGAAAACTTCTTGAAAATTAATTGCGGGCTTTTTTTTGTGGGCGGCTTGCTCGCTCTGACATTGAGCCAAGCGACGCAAGGACAGCTACCAAAATTATTCGACCCGGGCGATTCGGACGGTGACGGCGACAAAGACGCGGTGGTCGGCACTACCCTAAGAATGCCCGGCTTCACCGTAATGCGGAACAACGACGATAAAACTTTTTAGAAATAATTGCGCGCTGAAGCGACCGAGGTGTGTGCCCGCCTCGATGCTCATCGCTTTAGATCGGCGGTCCAGTTCAAGACCACGCTGATCGGTGAAGGCTTTTCTTCCTCGAGCTGCGTAATGATGAGAAATCGTTGGCCGTCGGCGGTGACGTCGTAGCCACGCCTGAAAGTCGCCCCGGCGATGCGCGTCTCGAAAAGTTCTTGAGGGACACTGACCTCGAAGGTGGAACTGGCTTTCACCTCCACCGCCATCAGCTTTCTGCCCGGAGCCATGTAAAATAGTTCTTTCCCGTCTCCCCGCCAGAGCGGATGATGCCCTCCGTCAGTTGAGACCTTCCACTTGCCGCCGGATGCGGGGAAGCTCTGTACGTAGACCTCAAACTTCCCGGATTCATCCGACACGTAAGCGATCCATTTCCCGTCGGGAGATAGTTGGGCCGACTGTTCGTTGAACTCCGTCTGAAGAAGAGGAAACGGCTTCCCGTCCCCAAAGAGCGGCAATACCCAGACGTCAAAGTTTTGTTTCAGATCGCGCCCTTCATAGATGATAAACCGAGCATCCGCAGACCAATCGTTCGCAATTTTCAGATTGTCCGATTTGAGAAGCACTTCCTCGTTTCCGATGCCGCTCGCCGGCTTTTGATAGAGGTCGTATTGGCCGTCCCGGTTTGAACTGAAGGCGAGGCGGTTCCCATCGGGCGACCAGACAGGCATAGAATCAAATGCCGGATTGGTGCTGAACCTCGAGCCAGTGCCGCGCGCCAACTCAAACAACCAGATGTCTGTAGAGGTTGCCTGCGAATCCCACTGTTCCAAAGCGACGCGCTTTTCATCGGGCGAGAGCTGGGTAGCGCTATAATCTGAGATCGTGCCAATAGTGCCTAACCGGTTGCCTTTTCGATCAAACCAAGTCGGCTGATTCTTATTAGAGAAGGTGCCGCGCCGGTAGATCAATATGCCATTGCCCGAGACTGAGAATCCGGCGTAACTATTCGGCTGTACATATCCCACCTGTTCTGCTAGGGGAAAGGGGTCGCCTGCGAGTTGAAGCTTACCGGCGTCGAAAGCTTGGGCCAATAGCGTCCGGTCGCGCCAGAAAAGCAGATAACCCGGCGGAGCGTAGGCCACGTTGGACTCGCCGTTCATCAGGCGCGTCGTCTCTTTCCCGTCGAGCACTCCAACGGCAATTGCGCGATTTTGTGGCTGACTGCTACGAATGAAGTACAGGAAATGGCGACCGTCGGGCAGAAAGTAAGGCCAGCGGTGAGTAGTTTCCAGGCGTGATTTGTCTGGCGTTGTTAGGGACGTCGGCTCACCGCCGGTAGCCGAGACGCGATAGAGTCCACCCAAATCATTCGGCGCAAAAATGATCACTCCATTGCTGTTCCACGTGCCGCCACGGCCGTTTGGCGCATTGCACAGCGTCTGCGGAGGCCCGCCACTGATCTCTACTTTCTTGAGCTTCCTGTCGGCAAAGAATGCGATGAAGCGACTATCCGCCGACCAGAATGGGAAATCCGCGCCTTCAGTTCCGGCAAGCGGCTGCGCGTCGAAGGAATCAAGCGCCCGAATATACAGCAGACTCTTACCCGAAGCTTGACTGCCATTGAAGACCAGCCGACGCCCGTCGGGCGAAATAACTGGATTATAGAAACTGGTTAGCTTCTCCGGCAGTGGAATGGAAACGCGAGTGGCGCGTGGGTCTTGCGGCGCGCGGCGGAAATACAAGACGACAAACGGCAGCGCGGCGACAAAGGCCAGCGCCATGAGCGCAGCGACCATCCAAGGCAACTGCTTACCCATTCTCGATCGCACAGGCAGCGAGGTCCTCGCCGTGAGCGTTCGGCTGGAAACTCCGGAAGAGTCTGAGATTGCTTCGAGGGCAAATGCGAGATCGCTGGCTGAATGAAAACGCGCTTGCGGATTCTTTTCGAGACAGTGATTCACCAGGCGTTCCAGCGCGGGAGAGATGTTTTGGTTGGTGTCTGAAAGATCGGGCGGGTCTTCTTTCAGAATCGCGCCCGTCGTGTCGGCAGCCGATTCGCCATGAAAGGCACGACGGCCCGACAGCATCTCGTAAAGAATCGCGCCGAATGAAAAGATATCGGAGCGATGATCGGCAGGCTTGCCGCGCAACTGTTCCGGCGACATGTAACCAATCGTTCCCATAACGACGCCAGGATCGGTGGCAATCCGTCTGGTTGGCACTTCCGTTTGTGATTGAGTTCCACCACCGGCTCCGGTCTGCTTGGCCAAACCGAAATCGAGAATCTTGACGCGGCCATCATTCGTGATGAAAAGATTCTCGGGCTTAAGGTCGCGATGAACGATTCCCTTCTCGTGCGCTGCTGCCAGACCATGCGCGATATGCAACGCATATTCGATCGCTTTGCGTTGCGGCAGCGCTGCTCCAGCCGTCCGCTCGCGCAGCGTTTCGCCTTCTAATAGTTCTGAAACGATATAGGGCGCGCCATCGTGAGTCCCCACATGATAGATGACGAGAATGTTGGGATGATTGAGCGCGCCAACGGCTTGCGCCTCTTGTTCGAAACGACGCAGACGCTCACTGTCCTCCGAAAAAGCACCGGGCAAAACCTTGATGGCGACATCGCGACCGAGTTTCGTGTCGCGAGCGCGATAAACTTCGCCCATTCCGCCTTCTCCGATCTTGGAGATGACGCAGTATTGAGCAATCGTCGTGTTTGGGGAAATGGTTTCGCTCATAGTCTCAATGTAGCAAGCTGTTACCTTACTTCTTAATCTGTGCAAACTAACAGTTTGACGCTTTATAGATGCGCTACAACTATAGCCCAACTCGCCGCACCAGGTCTGCGACCCGATCGGTCGTCGCCCAAGTTGTCGAGAATTGGGTCCGCTCTAAGATGAGTCATTTGCCAATCGCGATCTTGGAGGCTCAACGCGTACCTCCGCGACTCTCTTTTCGTCAGGTGAGAGTGTAAGGTCGAGGCGGCTTTGGCATAGTGAGGGCTCCGGGAAACTGCAAATCGAGAAATACTGTTTTGCCGGGCTGTACGATAGCCTTACAACAAATCGTGTTTCAACACGACAATGGGAAGTTTCCGAGCCTTTCGTATTGGCGGCGTGGTTATGTGGGAGACTGTCGTGTGTGAGAGACTGTCGTGTTGCAACACGAGACTTTCTCAGGTGGGATTCTATCTTTCAGTCTGCAGGACAGAGCTACCGCGGCTCACCTGGAACGATTTGTTCTATTTCGGCCTAAGCGAAAAGCAAGAGCAATACCCTTATGGTTAATTCGCCCATTCAACCACAAGGTCAATCCACTCCTTCAGCGGGTGATACAAGATGCCATGACCTAAGCCGAGTCTCAGCTGAACTTCTCTGTGTCTATTCACGCCGGCGGCCTCTGCAAAGGATCGCTCGCACGTTGCCGCGCCCGTATCATCCCGATAATCCCAGACCGAAAGAATATTTCCATACAGTTCTGAGTTGCCGCACGCGGCTAGAAGCACAAAATTTACATCTCTGTTTTTAAGCTGGGTAGAAGTGGCAACAGCTATCGATCCACCCTTTGACGCGCCAACAACTGTAATTTTCTGCGGCGAGACTCCAGCCTGAAGCAAAGAACTGATTTGCCTAACGACCTTTGCTGCATACTGCTGCACGTCCGTTCCTTTCGGACGCGGTTCGCTAATTACGATGAAACCTTTATCAACGAAAGTTTGTAGTATCTGTCCGTACTCATACGCTCCGAAAGCCGAACTAACAGCGTTTACTCCTTGTTCCTCAATAATCCTTCCGTGCAAATAAAATAAGTGCTTCGCGTTCGTATTAATTCTCTGCGGAATATCACGCCACAAAGCACCTCGAGCCCTGCCAGGCGAGGACGCAAGTCTCCTTTCGGTCTGTGGATTTGCCACGCGTTGAGCGCACGCCTTAGTGGTGGAAGCAAGAATCAATAGCCAGAGGAGGATCAGGCGCGTTTGTGTTTGGTTCATGCTATTACTCTTATCATGGAATCGGCATACGCCAGAACCCAAACGTAATAGAAATTGGAACCGTCGAAGAAAACTATGGCATTACTGGACGAGGTGCGGAAACCGAGGCCGCGCTAAGCGCAATCAAGACATTGTGAACGAAACGGATCGGCTGATTGCCTGTCCCAGAGACTACGAAAACTGACACTTCCAATACTGCTTCTTCATGCCGTCTCACTAGCTGGTCCGATCTGATCTTCATCAATAGAAACGTATCTTTGACGCGCGGGAACCGTAACCGCACCAGGCGACGTCATAAAGGGTCGCTCACATAAACGGAAGAACAGGCAACCAAAAGCGACCGACAAAAGAGTCATTATCAGTAGAGAGATAGTGAGAATGTGCAATCTAGTGAAGCCAAACCAGTACCAGTGCATCAGGACCAGTGAATGAATCAAGTAAAGTGAGTAAGAGATCAGTCCGATTGATGCGAGCGCGGTGATCAGCCGCGGAGCACGGGACGATTTCAGTCGCCAACGTTGTTCTGCCGCGACCGAATTGTTAACCAAGATGAAGAATCCGAAACCCCAGGCAGGGTGCATTACGAGCCAACCAACATCATGAACCCAAGTCATGTCATCTACCATTGGCAACACCTGAGTCAGGCACATAGCGCAAACCAGCGCCACACAAGCCAGCGAAATCCTGTAACACCATCCGGGAAGCTTTGTTACGCCTAATGCTGCTTCTACACTTAGAGCACCTAAGGCCCAGATAAACCAATAGGAGGCGGCCGCTTCGTTAACGGGAATAGCTATGCCAAACGATTGGGTCAGATAGCGGCTCATGATCAACCAACCAATACGCGCCGCAACGCACAACAGCAGCGTTCTCCCCCACCCGTAACGAATGCGCAGGAAAAGCAGCAGGAAATAAGCGAGATACAACTGTTCTTCAATCGCGAGCGTCCAGAAAGCTCCGTTGATAGTGTAGGCCGTCCGAGCGTCCAGATTGTGTAACATGAACAGATGAAGCCCGACATCCCACAGGTAAAAACCCGTCACTTTAACCGGAATCTTGTAGGCGAGATAGCAGAGATACAGCGCCAGCGCGGCAAGGTACGGAGGATATAATCTGCGCACTCGGCGCTTCAAGAAGAGGAAGAAGTGAATGACCGGCTTCTCCACCCCGGTTGCCCGTGCTTTGGCCCAGTACAAGTGGATACAAAACCCTGAGATGACAAAAAAGAGGTATATCCCCGCATACGCGAAATGAACCATGTAGGCGGTCACTTGCGGCAACCACCGTTGCCAACCGGTCAAGGCAGTCTGCGGCGCTACCGCCAGGGCGTGATACACTACGACTGCCAATGCCGCCACCCCGCGCATCGCATCAAGGGTCAGCATGCGCCCTAATTTTGTCTCTTCTCGCTTGCTCTCCATCAAGACTTGAAATATTACAGGCTACACAAGCCGAAGGCATAACGGCTATGACGGTTCGATTGCTTCTCGGTGTAATAAACTACACACAGGGAAGTAGCCTACATGGTAAGGGCAGTACGGCCGGCGTGTACGGTGTAGGCGAAAGTTCTGGTCCTGGTATCTACGCCACGAACGCAGGCGGGGGAGAACAAAAGTGAAGTTACTATCCATTGAAACCACGCCTAATCCAAACAGTATGAAATTGAATTTGGATGAGAGGCTGGCCAAAGGGGTCGCGATTACATATACAAACGAAAATAGAGGAGATTGTCCAGCCTACATCGAAAGGATCCTGGCCATCCCAGGGGTCAGCAGTGTCTTCCGTGTCGCAGACTGGATGGCTATCCAGCGAAAGCCAACTGCTGGATGGGAGGATATCTTGTCCCAGGCCCGCGCCGTACTCGAATACGCCAGTTTTAACAACACGGAGCCAGAACCAGAGGAAACGTCCGATAAGAAATGGCGCGAGGTAATGGTATCGGTACAGTATTTTCGAGATCTCCCAATGTTGGTCAAAGTGTCCTCTGGTAACGAAACTACTCGCTTGCCGTTACCCGAGAGATTCGGTCAGGCTATTGAGCGAGCGATGGGTGCATCGGAAAACATGCTGATGGAGCGAAAGTGGATAGACGAAGGTCTGCGCTACGGGGAGCTACGCGACGTCGGCGAGGCGTTGGTGCGCGAGATTTCAGCCGTCTATGATGAAAAAAAGCTAAAAGAATTGGTTGAGAGGGCCTATCACCCTGACTTACGCGAACAGGTTAAAGCGAACGGTGAAGAACTGGGCGAACTGGCCGAACTAGTACGGGCCTTAGAATCGCCCAAGTGGGAAGAACGGTTCGCGGCGCTAAAGGAATTGGGCAGAAATGCAACAGCTCAGATAGACTCTCAAGCTCTGTCACTAATTATCAGAGCTACCAAAGATCCAAAGATGTCGATTCGCCGTTTAGCGGTGGTCTTTCTTGGGTTGATAAAAACTCCTGAAGTCTTAACTCCACTTTGTGAGGCTCTGAAAGACGAAGCAGTTGGGGTGCGCCGATCGGCAGGCGATGCGCTCACGGATTTAGGAGATCTGAAGGCGATTGGCCCGATGGTTGAGACATTAAAAGATCAGAACAAACTTGTTCGTTGGCGTGCCAGTCGATTTCTCTATGAGTTAGGGGACGAAAGCGCTCTGCCCGCACTCAGAGAAGCCCAGGATGATCGCGAGTTTGAAGTGGCGATGCAAATCCGGCAGGCCATTGCACGGATAGAGAGCGGCAAGGTTGGCC
>JACDCK010000406.1 GCA_013817595.1 Pyrinomonadaceae bacterium
GTTGCACAGAACCCATGAGCCGCCGGAGGTGGTGAAGAACTTTTCCCCTATCACTTACCTTGCAAATGACGTTAGCAAGATTGCGCCGATGTTTATCGCACGCGCAGGTCTGGACGAAATACCCACGATGAACGATTCGATTGATCGTTTCATCCGGGAGGCGATTTCCAAGAACGCCGCGATCATCGTTGCCAACCACCCGCAAGGAGTTCATGGTTTTGACACCCAAACGGACGATGATAGGTCTCGTGAAATTATTCGGGGCGTACTTGCTTTCATGAAGACCCATTTGGGAGTTACAGAGGCTAGGTAATCAGCGAAGCCGCATCTAACAAAGGCATGCACCCGACCGCGAATAGCGGTACTCTCATCCGCAAGGCTTGAAGGCTTGATACATTGAATGCGCGGCGGGTGAGATACCGTGTTAGGTGTCAAGCATTTTGTGCATAGAGTGGGTCATACGGACGGCCACTCTTCAAGACTCCATAAGCGAGATGGATGAGCTTTCTCATCACCGCCCCGATGATCTGCATCTCGCACTTGCCGCGCTCGCGTAAAGCCTTCGCCCACGCTTTGATCTGCGGATTACATCTGATCGCAGTCACCGCTGGAAAGTAAAGCGCATGACGAATGCGAGGCGAACCGACCTTTGAGAGCCGCGCACGGCCTCTGACAGACGTACCCGATTGGCGCAGGCGCGGGACTAATCCGGTGAAAGCGGCAACCGAGCGTGCCGTGTCATGGTGGTGGAAGTTGATTTCAGCAAGTAAGCGCGCCGTGGTCGCCGCGCCGATGCCAGGAATCGATAGGAGCAGGTCGCGGTCGCTCTTGAGCGTCGGATGAGAGTTGATGTGCTCTTTGATCAGCTTCTCCGTGCGCTTGATCTCACCCTCGAGAGACTTGATGAGACTCTGAATGGAAGTTTCGACCGCAGGCACACTGACGCCTGATGAGAGTCGATTAACCTCCATCGTGTGCATCTCTTGAAGCGAGTCGAGGCGGCGCACAAGTGCCTGCAAAGTGCGTATTTCCGGGGCTAGTGGCGTCCAGAGGGGCGGTTGTTGGGTGAGGCAGAAGCGCGCAATGAGTTCGCCATCGAGCTTGTCAGTTTTGGTTCTGGAGAGCTGGCAGCCGGCGTACGACTTAATGGCTGCAGGGTTAACGACACTGACCCGATGGCCTGAGTCAGCTAGGTAAGTGGCCAACGCCTCACCGTACGTGCCGGTGGCTTCGAGGCAAGCATGCACCTGCGGGACGTTGTTGGCCGTGAGCCAGGCGCTCAGTTGAGAGAAACCGGCAGCAGTGTTAGCGAAGACTTTGTGGCGTAAGCGGCCATCTTCTCTGATGAGACAGACGTTAAACTTCAATTTAGCGATGTCAATGCCGAGAGCGAGCAGGTTCATGATGCGTGATCCTCAGTTATGCTAAATCGGATGCAGCGCCAAGCCAGCCTTGCCAATACAAGCTCATCCCGCGGGGGAGGCTTCGGATACCGTCCGGTCTCTAATGGCGCATGCAAACGGCTGACATCGGGAGCAAAGATCTCACCCTCAGGCTTTGTGGTCTGATGCCGGGCACGGCTTCACCGATGTCATGATCGAGATGGATGTTGACTGCTCAGATGAGCTGCCGTCAACATACAATGCCGGGCGTTATACCACTTCGCATTGTAAGGGAGATGGAAAGTAACATACACACTTTGGCAGAGAAGATTTGGCACTACCACAAGATGAATCATCAGCTCGAAAAGGCTGATGCTATTCTCGTGCTCTGTAGCCACGACAAGAGAGTGGCTGAAAGAGGTGCCCAGTTGTTTCTCGAAGGGTGGGCTCCGCTACTCATCTTTTCCGGCGGCCTTGGGGCGATCACCAGAGGAATGTGGAATGAACCGGAAGCCGATCAGTTTGCAAAGATCGCCCTGAGCATGGACGTGCCGGAGGAGAAGATGCTGGTCGAGAACAGATCGACGAACACGGGTGAGAACGTCTTATTTACGAGGCGGCTACTAGCGGAGAAAAAGATCGATCCTGAAAGGTTCATCCTAGTGCAAAAGCCGTACATGGAGCGCCGGAGCTATGCCACTTTCAGAAAGTTATGGCCGGAGAAGGAATCGCTCGTCACCTCACCGCAAATATCCTTTGATGAGTATCTGGAT
>JACDCK010000407.1 GCA_013817595.1 Pyrinomonadaceae bacterium
CTGCTATAGCGGCCCCGGAGCCGGTAGAGCCGGTATAGTTACCGCCCGTGATCTTGATGCCTTCGAAGCGGACGGTGGCCGTAGTGCCGCCTTGGCCTATAGGCCTGAACACGTTCTCCACGCTGGCCGCCCCCGCAACGGTGCACCTAGTCGTGGGATCAAACGCCGGGCCGCGCTGCACAAACGTCGGTGCCACCGCGCATGCTACTTCGTCGCCGTTGCTTGGCACTATCGTCGCTGACGCAACAAAGGTGCAGTCTGCGCCGAGCACGAAGCGACTCGCAGTGCCGCGAGGGTCAGCATTGATCCTAGCGTCGATGTCGTCGCCGCACTGTATGCCGACAGTGCGCGTTTCAGCATCAGCAAGCGAGTAGAAGACAAGGATGAGAGCCAGCATGATTGCTGCCGCCACCAACCCACGTTGGGATACTCTCTTTACGGTCGTCAAATAAACCCCTCCTAAAGAACAGGTAACTTCCAACAGCCTATGCGCTTGACGAGGAGCTACCTTCTTGTGCTTGCCTGCGTCCCCCTCCGGTCGAGGACGGGCCTCTCAGCCTCGACCCTCCACCCATTGCGAGCTGCTGAAGCATACACGAGGACGGAGGCTAGCGCAACCCCCGTAGCATGCTTCGCCCGAGTGCGTAGTAGGTAGATTCTCGGAATTAGCACACTCTCAACCGCCTTCACTTAAATGAGTGCAAACTTGACCATCCAGAGACCATAAACACCGAGCGCAATAGGCTTAGCATGACAATAGTGGATGCTGCCATGCTCGCAGACATCCCTACCTCGTACTGGCGGAATTGGAGACCGGGAAGATCGCAACGATCACAGGCCCGACGCTTGACGTCGTGGCAGCCGTCCTCGCCTGTGAGCTTGGATCTCTAGTTGTTATTCTTAAGCACGATGTTGTCAGGCGACACACCAACGCTGGTTCCGATCCTTACGATGTCTCCGTTCATGGTGTTGTTTTCGACCGTGGCATTCTTGGTCTCTGGCATGTCGGAACGTCCAGAGTCGCTGATACGGACCCCGAGGTTATAAGGCATTTCCGCCGAAGATGTTGTTAGCAACGTAGGAGTTGCAAGCTTCGTGTATCGAGATACCGCCGCGCACTGACTCCCAAGCGTTGTTCTGGCTGACGTTACCCACAGCGCGGAATTCGGCGCCGGAGAGTTCATCACGCTCATGCCTTACGCCAGCCAGGCCGTTGTTAGACAGAACGTTGTTATGCACGTTGCTAGAACCCACGGTGGTGTCAAGCATTTGAGCGCCTGGCCGTTTTGGTACATGGTGGCGTTGACGATGGATGTACCGGTAGGCTAGACGTGAGACGGTCAAATTCCCACCGTGGCTTATAAATACTGCTGCTGCTGAGGAGTGGGGGACGACTGCTGCTGAGGCGGGGACACAGGAGGAGGAGCTGAGCCGGAAGGTATGGCTGGAGGTGAGTCGGTCTCCGACTCAAGTGATTCCTCAGGAACCGAGTTACCACTGGCCTCTGAATCAGACTCACCACTAGCCCCAGGAACTGACTCACTACTAGCCTCGGAATCAGCCTTACTGCTTGCCTCAGGAACTGACTCACCACTTGCCTCGGAATCTGACTTACTGCTAGCTTCCGAACCAGACTCACTGCTTGCCTCAGATCCTGACCTACCATTAGCCTCAGGAAGAATAGCCTCAGGAAGGGAGGTGCCAAGAGAGTGTATGTTCGCGATAAGTGGCGTCATCCTTGGCACAAAGACGCCGAAGTACAACAGAACGTTTAGCGCCAAGGCGACCACCCCAACGACGAGCACGATCATCGGCTTGTTGAGTGTCTGCTCTAACCTACTCACGTAATTGGTTACCACCTTTCTTTGGCCATCGAAGGGCACAATAATAACGCAGATCGCGAAGCTTCGTCCGAGAAGCGCCGTTGTTGCGGCACGTACTCCGGAGAATCTGGCTTCGAAACCGTCTGAAAATGAACAGGATGTATCCTGCAGCATCCCTACCAAGTAGGTAGCTGATCTCACCATCGACGAGGCTCCTGTTCTCCCAGAACATGAGTTTTCACGTTTCGACGATAGGATTACATGCTATCGTTTTCTTTCCCTCGTCCCGTCAGTGCGCTTGTGAGTGTCATGATGCCCCT
>JACDCK010000408.1 GCA_013817595.1 Pyrinomonadaceae bacterium
CACTGACTGTTGCACCGGCTGTGCCGGATCACCTGCCTGTATCGAGTATTGTCCCATCGAGGCGTGTATGTTCTGGGTGCCCGACGAAGATCACCCACCCTTCGGGCGCATCGAGGTTGATCCTTATCTCTGCATTGGTTGTCAGAAGTGCATCAGCAAAGGTCCCGACGGCGCGTTTCTCGACGGCTGTCCCTGGGACGCCATCGAAATGGTACCCACGGAAGACTGGGAAGGCCTCCATGGGATTGCTCTTCCGGACGCGCCACCATCACCGCCTGCCGGCTAAAAGCAAATCCCCTTTCACTATTTCGCAGCCTTGCTTCAAGAACGCCAAAGGTCGACTGGTTGGAGTTTCCGCGACTGCACGCTTATCAAAAAGCGCTAAGACACGCCCACGTTTCGTAAACTAAAGTGTCGTCGTTTAAGAAAAGGAGAATCGAAATGCGAAAAGTGACGTTTGGCGGGGCGAATAGTCTCGACAATTACTTTGCGCGCAAAGATCACGCTGTTGATTGGCTCATGTGGAGTGACGAAGCGGCGTCAGTGATGACGGACTATTGGAAGACTATCGACACGGTTTTGATGGGGCGCAAGACTTACGAGGTGGCGCTTAAAAACAGCAAAGGTAAGAGCAACCCTTACCCGGGCATCAAATCATACGTCTTCTCGCGCACCTTACAGCCAGGCAAAGAGGCAGGCGTCGAGATCATCCAGAAGGATGCCGCAGCCTTCGTAAGAAAGTTAAAGGGTCAGAAAGGCAAAGACATTTGCGTGATGGGCGGTGGCGATTTCGCAAAGACCCTCCTCGAGGCGAACCTGATTGATGAGATCGGTTTCAACATCCATCCGGTCTTGCTCGGTTCAGGAATTCCGCTTTTCCACGAAATGAACCACCAGATCGATTTGGAGTTGCTGCAGTGCAAAGCCTTCAAGAACGGCTGCGTGCTGATTACTTATCGGATAAAACACTGAACCTGAGTCCGACTGGAGCGCGGGCATCTTGCCCGCCGAGCGTGCGCCAGCACGTTCAGAATCTTCGCTTTCACTCTACATTCACCTTACTAACGCAGACTCACCCCCCCTGCGGCGCCGGCGGGCAAGATGCCCGCGCTCCAAGGCTGCCACTGCGTGAAGTCAAGTTGGGTTCTGTTGCGCGCGGCTCTGAATGGCTTTTACGGTCAGGGTCGCTTGTTGTTTTATGCGCTCCGACTCAAGCACGGTACCTTTGGCAAAGGGTTCGATAGCAGGCAGGTCCTGCGGTTCACCAATTAACGCAAGTCCGCGCAGCGCCTCCCAGAGACTGTCTTCATCCGAATTGATCGTCATTATCGCCGCGCCGGGTACGACCTTAGAACCGCTCGTCGCGACGACGCGGTCAAGCTTTCCGGGAAGCGGCGACCTTACTTCTACAGTTTTCTTGTCGGGCTGAGTGATGCGGGCAAGCAAGGTCCCACGCGCCAGCGCGGAACCTTCCTTCAAGGTGCTGGCCACTTCTCCTTCTGCGGCAGTTGTCACTACGTAAGGATTGAGTATCGCCAGAAGCTCAGGACGTCCACTCGGATCGTTAAACCTCACGAGGGCGAGGGCTGCGTTCCTGCGCACGATCGGTTCCGGATCTCGCACCAGATTCAACAGCGCCTGATGAAATTCTTCAGACTTGCTATCGAAACCCATCAGCCATGCGGCCGTCAGGCGAAACTCTGTTTCCGGATGATTGGCCAGACCGACGATTTGCGGATACCACTTGACGGTGGGGTCGCCGCGTGCCAACCGCTGTTGGATCTGCAAGAGCGCATGTTGGACTCGCCGCGGATGCTTCTGGTCAACCAGGTACTGAGAAATGTCAGCATCGGAAAGGTCGCGGCCAAACCAGGTGAAATACCACGTGAGGAACGCTCCCACCACAAACAGGACCGCCAGAATTAGGATGGGTCCGGACGCACGCAGACGTTTCACTTCCGGCGCGGCGATCTTCACTTCCGGGTTATTTCCATTACCTGTCATCCGATTAACTTCATCGTCGGGGCGCCCGCGTCTGTGTGCGTCTGGGGCGGACCTCAATGTAGGGGCGCACCTCTGTGTGCACCCCGGGGCGGACCCCCATTCGTCGAGGGTTCACCTCTGCGTGCGTTCGGGGGGGG
>JACDCK010000147.1 GCA_013817595.1 Pyrinomonadaceae bacterium
TCATGCGGTGCATGCGATACTTCGCTTAAATAGAGTTGCGAAAGCAGGATAAAAACAAAGGTCTGCACGAACGCCACAAAAACTCCGAGCGGCATGAGCAATATCGGCAATAGCCACTGCGTAATTGGAGGGTAGATACCCGCGACCGTGCTGGTAACCTGTTCATCGGCAAATATGTTCCCAAACAGACGGATGCCCAAAGAGAACGGGCGGATGAAGTTGCTGATTACTTCAATAGGGAGAATCAACCAGGAGATCCACCAAATCGGACCAGCCAAATGCTTCAGGTGTCCGAGAATCCCATTCTCTGCGATGCCCACGTAGTTGTAGTAGAGAAATGAAGTTAGTCCGAGAGCGAAGGTAACGCTGGTTGCCGCGGTGGGTGACATAAATAATGGAAACAGACCCATCAAATTAGAAACCAGGATCAGCACCGCGAAAGTCATCACAATCGGGAAGTATTTCAATCCGTGCGGGCCCACTATGTCCGCGAGCATGTCGCGCACGGCCAGCACACCCACCTCGAGAGTTTGTTGTCCGTGCCCCGGCTCTTCAGTTGATAGCTTTCCTTTAAGAATCCAGATGATGGTCACGCTCAGTATGCACGCGATCACAAACATCACCGTGTACCAGGGAATCGCTGTCGCGGGGCTATACGGCCCAAACACGGCCTCCGGCGTCGTTTGAAACTTAGCGAAGAACGATTTCCAGATCGGATAGGTGTACTTCATCTGGAGCTCGTAAACCGGCTCGCCAAAGTAGTGATTAACCAACTCAACGATAATCGGGGTGTGATGTGCGGACTGCGCCGCCTTTTCGCCGTGCTCCGCAGGCTTGACATTCTCCAGCAACCAGAACATTAACTGATTTTCTCCCGATGGATGCTTGCGAAATAAATCTCTCTAAAAGCTTCCACAAACAATGCGACAACAAAACTGCATAGCCCCGCCACAGTTGCGGGTAATGAGACAATACTCAGCTGGTATGCAGCGAATACAATTGTCCCAACCACGAAGTAGCGGAGGACATACTGAACCAACTTAATCTGAGGCTTCGTGCCCTGGCCCAAGGCGAGATCGAAGCCGGCTGAAATGGAGGTCCGCATCCAATGGTGGTTAAGCAAAGAAAGGACCCCACCTACCAGCAATCCGGCGGTAATTCGCCAGGGTGCGAAAGGTGCGCTGATAATCACGGCTAACGCGCCTGCACCTGCCATGGAGCGAAAAATACGCCCATCGATGTTGTCAGCCCCGGCCGAAAGCGCGCTCCCGCCTACATTATTTCCAGTTTCTTTCATTAGCGAAGCGGGTGATTTTACACGGGCAAACTGCGAGTTGTCGAGGCATGAGTTGGTATGATTCTAGTTTGATAACCGAAGAGGTTGGCTTGAGCTCCCGGGAATAGCCCGCGAGTTCAATCCCCCAGTTTGCTCGCAAATGCACACTATCGCGGTTTGCGGGGTTCAGGAAAGCTTTGAAGTCAGCCTGACAAATTGGTAAAAGCCGGCCACCGCGCCGAGTACAATGCCGGTGACCAACAACCAGGGGGCTGTCCCCAGCCACCAATCCAACAGCCAGCCGACACCACAGAACCCCACCACGGACACGAACAAGTTAAAAGCGGCCGCGTAAGCAATGCCGCTTCTGCGATTCGTTTCCTGATCGTCCTTACTTACCATAACGATTCACCAACTCTGGCGTGTCAAGAAGTTCTTCGGCAGTTCGTAAAGCAGAGCACGGCGAGAGTGGCGCATGGAATCGTGAATAAAGCAAACGTGCGTACACCAGCATGCCTTGCCGCCATCAATAGCGTTCAGTTCCACTTCCCGCTCATGCGCAGCCCAAAGTGCTCCAAAGTCATAATCAAAATCGCTGAGAGTTGCAAACTTCTCACGCAGCTCACAAGCGCGCACATCGCCGTTGTAGTCGATCACAGCCGTGGTCTCCCCGGCCGTGCAGGGGAAAGGCCACGCAGTCGGCGTTTCAAAGTTAGCGTGTTGAGTTCGGTAATGAGTCGTGATCGCGCCGACGTAAGCAACATTCTTAACGAACCGCTTGCTGGCGTCGTCATCAGCAAACATTCGATCACCGTAACGCTTGGTCAATCGCGAGACGAACGAATACATGCCGGGGAGTGACTCAGCCGGCACCTGTTTAATCTCATCGCCAACAGGCGTTTCACCCCTGATGATATTGAAATATTGGCCGTCCAGTCGGAAGTTCTGCCACATATATTCCGCAAGTTTTCCGATCTCGGTGTAATTCTCCGCGCACACGACTGTGTTCACATTGAGTCGAAAACGATCGGTGTATTTTTCCTTCAGAGGATAGAGCGACTCGGTGCAATCCAGAGCCTTACCCCAATTTCCCGGCACTCCCCGAATGCGATCGTGAGTTTCGCCATAACCATCGAGGGCGATGTTGAGATAGAGATCGAGCTTGGAATGCTTGCCGAGAGCCCGGTCAACAATCTCATAGACTCGTGATTTGATCAGCGCGTTAGTGGGAATGATGACGCGAATGACGCCGTTGTTGGCAACGAACGTATCGATAATCTCCAAGACGTCGCGGCGCAGGGTTGGCTCGCCGCCTGACAGCCACAGGTCAGTGATAGGCGGCATGGTACGCGAAACCTTCTCAATCTGAGCGAAGGTCATGTCGCCCGGATTATTCAACTCTTCGTGGTAGAAGCAGGTTTTGCAGAATGCGTTGCAGCGCGAGGTGACGAAGAGAATAACAGTACCCACGCGCAGCTCACGTTTACTTTGTCGCAGAAGTTGAACCAGTTGTACGGCTTTATTGGGCATTGATATTGTTGCATAGACTCTAGTCTATGCAACGAATGATGACAGCTTCAGTTGGCGATTTCAATTCGTACCTAATTCCCCGCCACTCTATCCGCCGCGAAAACATTGCGGCAATACCGTTGTAGAGCAAGAGTGCCGACGTTATCGGCCAGAGAAGCAGATGAGCCGGCAGCGTTCTGCTCAACTCTCTGCTGTACTTCGCGAGCGGGAGCTGCACCGCCCGCAACCGGACGTAAGCTTTAAGAGCGCCCAGGACGAAGATCACGCAAAGCAGCAACAAGGGGAGCCAAAACGAGCGCCCCAGAAGCGCCCGCGCGCTCACCAGCACAATGCCACCGAAGAAAACCAGAACAAACAGGAGACTGCCTATGAGGGCCGCTTTCCACAGATGTGGAGCATAAACCCGGGTGATCTTCAACTGCCTGGTAGTGAATTCAACTAGTTCTCTAAAGGTGCAGTCTTCCCGCGAAGCAGTCAAACAAGCCGGCACAAAATGGATCGGCATATGGGCTTCTTTCAACGCGTTGGTTAGCGCGAAGTCGTCAGAGACTGTGCCGCGCCACCGTTTCCTGATGTTCAAGCGTTCGAAGGTATCGCGGCGGATAGCCGTCGCACCTCCCCAGCAGAAATTCTTATCATCGCTTTCACCAAGCGCGGAGGCAATCGACGCGTTCCATACGGAACAGAGGTGTGAAGCCAGACCTCCATGCAAGGGAATAAACCAACGATAGCCGGTAGCTGCCCCGATGAGTTGATCGTGCAAAGGCGCAACAAGCGATGTGACCCAGTGGACCTGCGGCCGTGCGTCCGCATCAACAAAGACCAGTACCTCGCTCCTGGAATCGATCTGGCCGACAGCTACGCGCAGGTTATGCACCTTCTGTCCGCTGTAAACTGCTGCTCCTGCGATCACTACACGGGTGGAAATTTTCTTTTTGTGCAAACGTCGAGTAGCCGATGCGACCGACCGTTTGACCTCTTCGATCACGCTTACTGAAGGGTCGCTCTTTTCGTCAGTCACGAAAATGATTTCGTAATTCGGATATTCCTGCTGGAAGAGTGCGGTCAGGTTTTCGTGTAACCCCTGATCAAGGCCGCGTGTGGGAGCAATGACAGAAACAAAGGGTGTGAAGCCTGGAAGCGGCCGCGCTGGATCGAGTCGGAGATACTCTGCGAATCGTTTGCCACCGCGGAGAGAGAGGATACCCAGCCAGATAACGATCGCCGCAAAGAAGTAAAAGACCAGCATGCTAGTCACGGAAAAATCCTAACTGGCGTCGGGGCTGCGCCGCCCAGCGCCTTGATGAAGGCATGTAGGCGCAGAGCGGTTACTTTCTGACGCATGCTGCTGCTCGTTCAAAGCTGACTAGTCTTCTAATGAGGGAATTGTATCGTGAGTGTGCTGCGTCAACATCGTCTTCTACCAGCAGATCATAGAGCCGATGCTCGGGGGTAGCAGGCACGCGGTCTGGCACTTGGAGGCCGAGTTGGCGGAGACGGGGCGCGCCGATCGCTACAAGCAAGGCAGCAATGGTCTCGCGCCCGTCGCGCAAGTCCTGCAGGCCGGCATCGATAATATCGCCACCAGGCAAAGCTGCGTTCATTGTGCCTATTTCAACGCAATCGAACCCAACGCCGCCAGGGGCGCAAGCAACTTCTGCGTAAGATTGATCAGCGGCTGTGGATAGACCCCGATGAAGATTATTCCGGCCAGCGAGACGACTAGCGCTGTCCGCAGGGCTGGCGAGACTTCGAGGGGCTGGTTATCTGCGATGCGGTCGCCGAGATACATTACTTTGATAAATCGTATGTAGTAGTAGAAGGAGACTACGGTGTTGATGATCGCCCAACTCGCCAGCCAGTAGTACCAATTCTTGCCGTCGGTTTGTCCACGCTGTAGGAGTCCGCCGAACAGAAAGTATTTTCCGATAAAGCCGCCGGTTATCGGCAGACCACCCAGTGAGAGCATGAAAACAGCCATCATCGCCGCCATCCCGGGCGCTTTCTGGGCTAACCCAGTCATGTCATCAACATTGTCACCGATAATTCCTTGGCGGCGCAGGCTGATGATGATGCCGAACGCGCCCATATTCATCAACGTGTAGACCAGGAGATAGATCACCAGTCCGATGTATCCATAAGCATTTCCTGCGACTAATCCCAGCAGCAAGTACCCGGCATTTGAAATCGACGAATAGGCCATCAGACGCTTGGAATTCTCCTGCGTAACCGCCGCCCAGTTTCCGACCATAATCGTGATGGCCGCGACCAGTCCCAGCAGCGGCGCCCAGTCGGCCCTCATAGACGGGAGTGCTTCTATAAAAATCCGGGCGTAGAGCGCGAAACTCGCGGCCTTCGATCCAGTGGAAAGAAATGCGGTAACCGAAGTCGGCGCGCCTTCGTAGGCATCGGGGGCCCACATGTGAAATGGCACGGCGGCGATTTTGAAGAATAAGCCCGCCGCGAGAGCGATCATTCCCAGAATCAACATCGGGCGAAGCGTCGCCAAACCGCCTGACGCTTCGCTACTCTCTCTTCCCGAAGCAACAATTTCGCCCACGCTACGGCCGATCTCGCCCAGGTTGGTAGAGCCGGCAACACCATAAAGCAAACTCATGCCATACAGCAGGACGCCCGACGAAAAAGCTCCGAGCAAGAAATACTTCATGGCCGCTTCGTTAGAACGTTTCTCTCGTTTCGTGAATGCCACGAGGATATAGAAAGTCAGCGCCATCAACTCCAAACTGATGTAAAGCGAGATGAGGTCATAGCCACACCCAAGAAACATCATACCGACCGTAGCGAAGAGCACCAGGGCGTAGTATTCGCCATGCTGCTCGCCTTCTATATCCAGAAACCGCGTGGAAACGGCGATGGCCAGGGCGGCGGCGACCAGGAAGATGGATTTGAAGAGCAGCGCGAAGCCATCGATACGGATCATCCCGTAAAAGCCATCGAGGGGCAAAATGTCGCGGATGTACCACCATTGCACGCCCAACGAAGCGGCGGCCAGGGCGATACCCACCAGAGCAAAATAAGCAGTCACCTTGCTCTTGCGATAAGGAAGAATCACTTCCATTACCAACGCGATACAGGCGCAAACAGTCAGAATCAGTTCCGGCGCAATCAGTTGAACGTCGGCCAGGTCGAATAGAGCTGTCGTGTTGGCTTGGAGAAGAAGCATCGCTTCGAAAGGATGAAGGATGAAGGATGAAGGATGAATAAGAAGCATTGAAACTAGTGCGTCTGTGCTCATTTCTTTAATCAACGCCTCACAACGTCAACAGTCCCCTCGAGCCCTTTAACTTCAACCTTCATCCTTCATCCTTCATCCTTCCTATTTCGCCGCCCGTTGGGGTTCGGTGGGGGGCGTGCCTGGAATCTGATAGTTCGGACGAATCTGTTTCACCACGGCATTGACCGGACGCTGTATGAACTCGAGAAAAGGTTTTGGGTAGACTCCGATCCACAAAGACATGATCACCAGCGGAATCATGTAGGCCCATTCACGAGCATTCATATCGGAGAGTTTCTCATTCTTAGGATTATCGATCGTCCCGAAGAACATTCGCTGATAGAGCCAGAGCATGTAGGCCGCATTCAGAATGATTCCCAGCGCACCCCAGGCGGCCCAGGCGGGATTGGCTTCAAATGCTCCGCGCAAAGAAAGGAATTCCGAAATGAACACGCATAGCAACGGCAGACCAATCGCCGTCATGGCCATAGTCAAAAACACAGCAGAATATCCCGGCATGACGTGCGAGAGACCGCCGAACTCGGCGACATTCCGGGTGTGACGCCGTTCGTAAATTATCCCAACCAAAAGGAATAGCGCCCCCGAGTAGATGCCGTGATTGATCATATGAAGCACGGCTCCGTTAATGCCGTTTGGATTCAGTGAGAACAATCCCAGGATCACAATTCCCATTGAAGAAACCGATGAGTAAGCAACGAGTTTTTTTACGTCGCCGTCTTTCTTCACCACGAAGTACATGGCCGCCAGGGCGCCGTAGATGATCCCCACAATCGCCAGAAAAATCATGATGCTGCGAACTCCGAAAGCACCGAAGTATGATTCATCGGCAGAAGCAGCCGGGAACATCGGCAGGTTGAAGCGGAAGAACCCGTAGGTTCCCAGTTTGAGCAGGATGCCAGCGAGTATCACTGAACCGGCAGTGGGAGCCTCGACGTGCGCATCGGGCAACCAGGTATGAAACGGAAACATCGGCACCTTGATAGCGAAGCCCAGTGCGAAGGCAAAGAAGAGAAGCACTTCTAAGGTAGACACACTCCCCGTAGACAAAACGGTGCCCATCGCCTGCAGGTAGAGCATGTTGAAAGTGCCGGTTCCATTCTGTGCGGCTGCCTGTAATGTTGATG
>JACDCK010000148.1 GCA_013817595.1 Pyrinomonadaceae bacterium
GTGAAGGCTAAGGTGCGTGAGGGCCGCGGCAAAAACGACGCTCGGCGCGCGCGGCGTGCGGGATTGGTTCCAGTTACGGTTTATGGCGGTGGCGGCGAGACGGTGGCAGCGGCCGCGCCGCTCAGTGAACTGGCAGCGATTCTTAGATCTGAAGCCGGTCGAAACACGATTTTCACTATTGACATCGAGGGCTTGGGCGCCAGCGAGGTCATGTTCCACGATAGGCAGATCGATCCCGTGCGCAGCCGATTGTTGCACGCGGATTTTCAGCGATTGGTTAAAGGTCAAAAGATTGAAGTGACCGTTCCCTTACACCTGGTTGGCGAGCCGATCGGAGTACGTGAGCAGCAGGGCATCCTGGAACAGATCTTTCGTGAAATTGAGATTCGCTGCGAGCCGCGCGAAATCCCGGACGCGATTGATGTCGACGTTTCAAATCTTGGGGTTCACGATGTACTGCACGTTTCCGATATCCAGGTGGGTGAGAACATCGAGATTCTTAATGAACCAGATACCGTAATTGCCACAGTTGGCATCGTGAAGGAAGAGCCGGTTGCGGCACCGGTGGTTGAAGCCGAAGGTCCGGCGGAGCCTGAAGTAATCGGCAAGGGTAAGAAGGAAGAGGAGGGTGCCGGCGACGAGGGCGAGAAGGGCGAGAAGGGCGAGAAGGGCGAGAAGGGCGAGAAGGGCAAGAAGGAGTAAAGCATTTCCGATTGCCAATTGCCGAGTTTCCAATTGGTCTTCGGTCGTTGGCCTTAGGTCTTGGACGAATTGGGCTGGGCAAACTCCGATCTTCCGGCGACCCAAGAGCAATCGACAATTGGCAATGTAATGCGTCTTATCGTAGGTTTGGGAAACCCGGGCGCCGAATATGACTGGTCGCGTCATAACCTGGGGTTCATGCTAATTGACAAGTTGGCTCGTGATGCCGGGATTGCAGTGAACCGGCGCGAGTGTCAGGCGTTGGTAGGGCGGGCCGAGATTGCAGGTTGCGCAGTCAAACTCGTCAAGCCGCAGACTTTCATGAATCTGAGCGGCGAGTCGGTCTCTTGCTTGTTTGCCAGGCACAAGGTCCAAGCGCCAGGCGAAGGTTTAATCGTCGTGTCCGACGATCTGGCTTTGCCGTTCGGTAGGATTCGTATTCGGGAACGTGGTTCGGCTGGGGGCCACAACGGCTTGAAATCGATCATCGGTTGTCTCGGCACTAACGAGTTTGTGCGGCTACGAATTGGAATACAGCCGGACCATCCGATTAGCGATTCGAAGCGCTTTGTTTTGGATGTGTTACCCAAGGGAGCGCGAGCGGAAGTTGAAAGAGTTCTGGAACGCAGCGTAGAGGCTCTGAGCGTCATCCTCAAGGATGGTGTTCGGAAAGCAATGACACAGTATAACTGATTGCCGATTTCCAATTGTCGATTTCCGATTTAGTTTAATGGAAGTCATCAAATCAATCGGCAATTGGCAATCGAAAATGTTAAATCCCTTCTTGCTTCATCAAACGAGATGAGGCTCGACATCCATAAGGAGGATGATTTTGCAAACACCCAGGCAATACGAAGTAGTCTTCATCGTCGATCCCGGCGCTGACGACGATGAGGTCAATCGCCTCACTGAGAATCACAAGCAGATTGTCACCGATCAGGGCGGCGTCATAACCAAAGCAGAAAGCTGGGGCAAGCGGCAGCTGGCTTACGAGATTCTTCATAAGACGGAAGGCACTTTTGTGCTGATGGAGATCGAAGGCTCGGGTAGCGAGATAGCCGAGCTTGAACGGCGCATGCGCGTCAATGATCGCATCATCCGCTATCTGACAGTGCGGGTCGATGAAGATCGGCGCCGCGCTGAGAAGTTTAAGGCCCGCCGCACTCGCAAAGCCGCGAAGAGACCCAGTTCACGAGGTGGTGCGCCACGGGGAGCTTCTGTCCCTGAGTTCGCCGCTGCTGACGAGAATGATGAACGTTAGTGAATGGTAAATGGTAAATGGTAATGGTAAAAAAGTTGTGGTGAGCGCCAATCGAGTCATCAGGCCCCGAACAAAACCATTCACCATTCACCATTTACTATTCACGATTCACGAATCACGAATCACGATCGACGATTTACGAGGAAACACTATGTCGAGCAACTATGAAGACCGCAACCGCGGATACAATGGCGACGAGGATATGGATCGAGGGCGGCCCATGCAGTCTCGTGGCGGCCGTCGCATGCACAGACGAAGAATCTGCCGGTTCTGCATCGAGAAAGCTGATCTCATCGATTTCAAGGACGTGAGACTGTTGCAAAACTATCTTCCCGAGCGCGGCAAGATCATTCCCAGACGTATCACCGGCAACTGCGCCACGCACCAGCGTATGCTTGCCGAGGCAATTAAACGGGCACGCAATATCGCGCTGCTTCCCTATTCAACCGATTAAGAAAGGAGCGCGAGAGATGGCACACACCAAAATACTTTTACGCGAAGATGTTGATGATCTCGGTGCTCGCGGCGAGATAGTCAGAGTCAGGTCCGGGTATGCACGCAACTATTTGCTGCCGCGCAAGCTCGCCGTGCAGGCGACTGCGGGTAACGTCAAGCAGATCGAGCGCGAGCGCGCTGTTCTGTTGAAGAAGGAGGCAGGTGAGCGCGCGACGGCCGATGCCCAGTCTGAGCAAATGCGCTCGCTGGTACTGAACTTCGAACGCAAGTCCGGCGAGCAAGGAGCACTCTATGGATCAGTGACTTCGATGGATATCGCCGAAGCGCTAAAGGAGAAAGGCTACGAAATTGATCGCCATCGCATCCATCTGCGTGAACCGCTCAAACGAACTGGGGATTTCATCGTGCCACTGCGATTACATCGTGAGGTGACGGTCGATCTCCGGGTGAAAGTCTCGCCGGAAGGTCAGGTAATCGTGGGACACATGACTCCAGAGCAGGAAGCGGAACTTACGAAGAGACCGGAGTCCGACACGGCCGATGAGTCAGCAGACTAAGGAAGCAAAAAAAGGACCGCCAGTTCAAATTTTGGTGCCCTGTTGGGCGCTGTAGTATAGTCCGAGGCGCTGTAAGTTCTTGTTACTTGCAGCGTCATTTTTATTCTGTGCATCGCGTCAAGGTTTTATTTTTAGTCCTAATTAGTTAATAATGGCCACTCCTGATCCTGCTCGCGAGCAATCGCTCGAACGTGCCCTGCCAAACAGCGCTGAAGCTGAACGCGCCATCCTGGGAGGCGTAGTTCTCGATAACGGCCTCATTAGCCAGGCAATCGAACTCCTGCGGCCGGAGGACTTCTACGTCCCATCGCACCGGCGCATTTTCATGGCGATGATTGGCTTGTTCGAACGGGGCGCCGAGATCGATCCGATTCTGATTGACGAAGAGCTGAAGAAGGAAAACGCGCTGGAATCGGTTGGGGGCATCAGCTTCATTACGAATCTTACCTACGGTCTGCCGCACTCGACCAACATTGCGCACTACGCGAAAGTCGTCCGCGGTAAGTCGATGTTGCGCCAGCTCATCAAGGCCTCCAATAAGATCACTCAGGAGGCGCTGGAGCAGGAAGACGAGCCGGAGATCATTCTCGATCATGCCGAGCAGGCGATCTTTCAGTTGGCTGACGAGCGCATCCGACAGGGCTTCGTTCACGTCAAGCCGGTCGCCGAACAACTGCTGGAGAAGATCCAGGAAATGGAAGGCCGCGCCGCGGTCTTGACGGGGCTGTCGACAGGCTTTGCCGATCTCGATAAGATGACCTCAGGTTTGCAGCGTCAGGATCTTATAATTGTCGCCGCTCGGCCTTCGATGGGCAAAACCAGCTTCGCCTTGATGCTCGCAGAAAATGCAGCGATTCACGCAGCCGCGGTGGTAGGAATCTTTTCGTTGGAAATGTCGAAGGAAGCTCTGGTTATGCGCCTGCTCTGTTCGCAAGGCAACATCGACGCGCAACGATTCCGGAATGGTTTCCTTTCGCGGCCGGAGTGGGCTCAGATCGCGAAATCACTGGGCACGCTGGCGGAAGCCAGGATCTTTCTAGACGATTCGGCCGGTATCACAGTCCTCGAGATGCGCGCTAAGGCACGTCGTCTGGCAGCGGAACAGAAGAAGCTCGATCTTATTATTGTTGACTACTTGCAGTTGATGTCGGGCTCGGCGAAACGTTTTGAGTCCCGGCAGCAGGAGGTCTCTCAAATTTCTCGCGAGTTGAAGGGGTTGGCGAAGGAAATGAACGTTCCGGTTGTTGCGCTCTCCCAGCTCTCGCGCGCTCCGGAGTCGCGTTCAGATCACCGGCCGCAACTGGCAGACTTGCGGGAATCAGGTGCGTTGGAGCAGGACGCGGACGTTGTCGCCTTCATTTACCGCGCGGAGCAATACAAAACCCCGGAAGAGAAAAATAATCTACCGGAAGATCAGAAGAACGTTGCCGAACTAATCGTCGCCAAGCAGCGCAACGGGCCCACCGGAACAGTTGATCTTCGCTTTACGCCTTCAAGCATGCGCTTTGATAATCTCTATCGTGAATAGTTCTCGCTCGCCGCGTGTCTGATGCTTGATTCAAACCACCCCGCCGGCCACCGTCCCACTTGGGCACACATCGATCTCGAAGCATTAGCTTCAAATTTTCACGTAATAAAGAGTCGCATAAACGAAGGCGTCAAAGTTATCGCGGTCGTCAAGGCGAATGCTTACGGACACAGCGCGGTGGAGTGTGCCCGCAGGCTGGCTCACGAGGGCGCCGATTGGTTTGGGGTGGCGTTGCCGGAGGAGGGAATTGGACTAAGGCGTTCGGGTATCACTCAGCCGATTCTTTGTCTGGCCGGATTTTGGGAGGGTCAAGCTGCCGCCTGCATACAGAAGAGACTTGTACCTATCATTTATCGTCTCGACCTGATCGAGGCATTGGACACTGCGGCGCGAGATGCGGGAATTATCACCGACGTGCACGTCAAGATTGACACCGGAATGGGCCGTCTGGGTGTACGCTTTGACGAGGTGGCAGAGTTTGCCGATGCGTTAAAACGGTTCGAGAACATTCGCGTCGATGGGTTGATGACTCACTTCGCTGCGGCCGACGATCCGACCTGCGAGACGTTAACCGAAGATCAGATCGAGCGCTTTGAAAGTGTGGGCAGGCTTTTTCGTGCACATGGTTTTGCACCGAGATATCTGCATAGCGCTAACTCGGCCGGGATCTTCAGCCATCCAGAAGCGTTGGGAAACATGGTGCGGCCGGGCGGTGTACTTTACGGCCTATGGCGTGACATTCTTCCACCTTCAACTGAGAACAATAAGCTACGGCCCGTAATGTCGGTGCACTCTCGCATCATGATGCTGAAGTGGGTGCCCCAGGGAGAGACCATTGGCTACGGCTGTACGTTTGAAGCTTCGCGGAAGTCGCTGGTAGCCACCGTTCCCATTGGCTATGACGATGGATATCTGCGTGGCCTTTCGAATCGCAGCCACGTGATTGTGCGTGGTAGGTACGCTCCTGTGGTGGGGCGAATATCTATGGATCTCACAATCCTCGACGTGACAAGTGTCGAAGGTGTAGAGCTTGGCGATACCGTGACGTTGCTTGGACGAAACGGCGACCTGGAGATTCCGGCCGAAGAACTCGCCAGGATTGCAGGCACACTTTCCTACGAAGTCACCTGTGGGATCGGAGAACGGGTCCCGAGGGTGTATTCGTCAAAGTGATCGGTCCAAGGTAGAAGGACTCGGGCATGGCTAACTTCAAGAGCAGTCGTTGGAAATGGCTGCTAATCGTAACGCTGTTTGCGGCGGCGATTGGTCTGGGGCTTTTCGCTTACCCGCGTCCCAAGGCCCAACTCACAGACCTCCGAAGCGTGGAAGATCTTCGCGCGAAGTTTAATCAGGACAAGGGGAAGCCACGACTAATTCTCCTGCTTGCTCCGACATGACCCGCTTGTTTGGCCGGCGCCCGGCGGGTGCAAAACGAGCTGCTTGAAAAATACCCAACAGCGGGGTTGCAGGTTTACGTCGTCTGGTTCTCAATGATAGCAACTGATGCCCGAGGGGCGTGGAGATGGACGGGCAATGTGATAACCGATCCCAGAGTTATGCATTTCTGGGATGACACGAAAGTAGTTGGTCGGCGGTTTGCAGTCCAGGAAACGCCGGCCGAGATTGACGCGGGCATTGTCTGGGACGCGTACTTTCTTTATGGGCCGGAAGCAGAATGGAAAACCGAACCTGAGCCGTTAGTAAGCTGGGGTGCCACGGTGCTCGACGAATACCACACGCTTGAAAGCAATCTGGTTCCACTCTTGAAATAGAAATCGCAGCGCCTTAGCGGATTTACCTTTCGATGCCGATTGAACCTGAGCAACTCACCGTAGCCGTTAACGAGCGCGAGAGCGTATCCGCCTTGCTTTATCTCGCTGCAAGGAAGGATCGCGCGGATATCACATTGCTGCTTGGTCACGGCGCCGGAGCAAATCAGTCGCACCCGTTTATGCGTTTGTTCGCAAGCGGTCTTGCCGCGCGCGGTTTTGACTCCATGACCTTCAACTTTCTATACACCGAGACAGGCCGTCGTGCGCCCGATCCGAAAGCCACACTTGAATCTTGTTACCGCGCTGTAATCGAAGCAGCGCTCGAGCACAAAAAACTGAGAGGCAACCGTTTAGTAGTTGGTGGCAAATCAATGGGCGGGCGCATTGCTTCTCAGGTTGCGGCAGCGGAGAGAAGCGACATCGAGGGGCTGGTGTTTCTCGGCTATCCCCTGCATCCGCCGGGAAAGCCCGAACAATTACGCGATAAGCATCTGCAGGACGTTGGCGCACCTATGCTGTTCGTGCAAGGTTCACGCGACGCCTTCGGTACGCCTGAGGAGCTGCGCGCAGTGATCAAAAAACTCCATCTGCCCGCAACCCTCTTTGTCATCGAAGGCGGAGATCATTCATTCAAGGTCCTCAAAAGCTCACCACTTACGCAACAGCAAGTGTATGAAGAGGCGATGGACGAAATCGTCCGCTGGCTGCAAGCGAGATAAAACTAGGCTAGCCTCTAAACGCGGCAGCAACTGGTCCAATCACGACCTGCAGCTCGCGCGTCGCACTCAACCCTAGGGCTTTACCTCTTTCTTCGTCGCATCGGATTTAGTGACCGGCAACTCCTGTCCACGGCTCCAGTCTTCGAATGAGCCGTCGTAGAGATGCGCATCGTAGCCAAGATAGCGCG
>JACDCK010000409.1 GCA_013817595.1 Pyrinomonadaceae bacterium
GGTTCAATTGAAGTCCCATGGATTGGATTCGACTCTCTCTACGAGTTCCGTCTCTATTCCGGAGGGCGCCCATCTCGTCTTCTCTCCAAGGTCGAAGTGGTGCGGGACGAATGAGTATTGAGGGGGTGCTGGCGAGAGCGACGATGCGGCCCGTTTGTTACAGAGAAGCATTTAGTTCCGGACCCATATAAATCTTAACACGTTTTTTTGAATGTGATGGCGGGATGAGCAGAGCCTAATCATGCGAGAGGAACTCTACGCTGAGATCTTCGTCATGGAGAAAGAGCACTGGTGGTTTGCGGCAAGGCATCAGATTGTCCTCGATCTACTCCGGCGCTATTTGCCGCCACAAAACGGGGAGCGGCAAAAGGTCGCAGACTTGGGTTGTGGCTGCGGAATGATGCTACAGCGGCTGTCGCAGAACTACGATCCGATTGGTCTGGACGGCTCCCCTCACGCGATAGACTTTTCCTCTAACCGTAAAGTAGCGGCGAAACTAGGTTCCCTCCCGGAAGATGTCCCGCTCGAGCGAGGGGCTTACGATGCCGTCCTGTTACTCGACGTCCTGGAGCATCTAAAATGCGACCATGCTTCCGTCGAGGTCGCGGCCAGCCTACTAAAGAGAGGCGGGATCCTAATCTGCACGGTGCCTGCCCACATGTGGCTCTGGAGCGCGCGAGACGCGCACCACCATCACTTTCGGCGTTACTCCAGGGGCCAGTTTTCGGCGCTCTTCGCACAGCCTTCGCTCCATCTCGAATTGTTGAGCCATTTGAATGCTATTCTCTTCGCGCCGGCGGCCGCTTGGCGCCTCTTCGTAGGCGCCTTCGAACAAAATGGTGTTACTGACCTGAAGCTCTTGAACCCGAAACTCAACTCCGCTCTTCGGAAGATTTTTGCCTTCGAACGCAAGATGTTGGGCAAGGTGCCGATACCATTTGGCTTAAGTTTCATCGCCCTCGCTCGAAAACGGTGACTGTTGCAGCAGAGAATTTCGATTGTTGAAAATGCCATCGACTTTCACCGTAAAGATCGTTTTGGACCATCGGACCCGGTCGACGCAGCCATAATGAAGCGACCTGCTGCTAGTGTTGTCGCGGATTCAATGCCGGGGCCGGGCCAGGCGACGATTGAAGAACAAGTAGCGAAGCAGAGTACGGTGTGGGAGAAGCTTCTCGTCCTTCTATTCTACAGTTTGATCACAGTGGCGATCAGCTACCCGATCATTCCTCATCTGCGGGATCACGTGATTGGCGCTTATGCGGAGGACAATCTCCATTTTGTCTGGGAACTCTGGTATCCAGCACACGCTCTCTTCGATCTGCACAAGTCTCCCTTTTTCGATCCCGACGTCTACTATCCTTACGGGTTCAGCCTGATAAAAAATCAGGATCTTTCGCCTGCCACGGTCCTTTTGTTTGCGCCGTTGACGCGATTTATCGGCGAAGTGGCAACTTTTAATTTGCTAATACTGGCATCGTTTGTCCTGACCGCGTTTGGTGCTTACCTCCTGGCCTTCGAGTTATGGGGTAGTCGGGCCGGGGCGCTTCTGGCTGGGCTGATCATCGGCTTTTGCTCTTATCGTTTCGCCCACGCAGGCGGGCATTTATCAATCGCTTCAACGCAATGGATTCTGTTTTTCTTTCTTTACCTTGAGCGCCTGCTCCGGAAACCCAGGGCACGCAGCGCAATCCTGGCCGGCACATTCTTCGCTCTTTCCGCGCTGGTCACCTGGTACTATTTTTTCATGGTTCCTCTCGTAGCTCTCTTCTATATCGGCTTTCGTATTCGGTGGAGAGATCTGCGCCATTTCCGGGAGATATTGAAATGGGGCGTTGTTTCAATCGCAGTCAGCCTTGTTTTCATTTTGCCGTTTCTCATTCCCTACTATCTAGCGACGCACGAAGGCATCCTGGAATACCGAGGCCCGGGTGAATCGCAGGCATTTGCTGCGGCGATGGCCGATTTCCTCATCCCCCCAACGCCGCACCCTTTGTGGGGGGCATGGGTCGCGGGTCATTGGCGGAAAGGCGCAAACGGCCTCTGGTTATCGGAGTGGCAGCTTTACCTGGGGCTGACCTCCATGACCATGGCTTGTATCGGGATTTTCCATCCCCGGAGGAAAGT
>JACDCK010000410.1 GCA_013817595.1 Pyrinomonadaceae bacterium
CGGTCCACCGGCTTGACGAATAGTGAGCGGTCCCAGAAAGTTCCCGGCAACTGTTCAAAACCCACCGAAGTAAAGAAGCCTTCGCCGTGGCTCACCATCTGCTTCGCATCCGTGTTGCGCGTTTTGAGTATCTCGGTTAGATCGTAACCCCGATCACCGCCTGCCGGTGCAAGCAGCGGATAGATGTTGTTCCACTGTTGGGCCCACATGTTGCCAAAGAGATGAGCGGGAATCGGGCCTTCGTTGGGGACCACTTGGGTGCCGTATTTGGCGATCAGTTTCTTGCGCGTGTAGGTGTAGAGCGAATCGTAAAGCGGCTTCACCTGTTGCCAAAGCCGCTCCATTTCAGCGGCGAAGGCGTCAGGCTCCATATCGTACTTCTCACGCCACATCGCGCCGGTATCTTTGAAGCCCATCTCGCGCGCGCCCTTGTTACTCAGCTCGACGAAGCGTTGATAGTTCTTACGATAGGGCGGCGAGACCTGGTGCCAGCCGAGCCAGATACGTTTGAGTTCCTCCGGGTCGCGGCTGTTCGCGAGAATTACTTCCATCTCGCTGAGACTGAGACACTTTCCTTTGTCTCCGTCAGGGCAATATTTGCCTTTGCCATAGTCGCCTTCCAGCGAGGCGGCAAGCTTTGTTAACTCGTCTCGTTCCGCTGCATTTGAAGGCGCTGGCAGGGTAAGCGCCAGCTTGAGAAGTTTGAGCTTGCGCGCTGTATCGTAAGGCAGGTCTACTCCATCGAAGCTACGGGATTGTTCGGCAAGTTCCGTTGTTGCTTCGATCAGTTGTTTGTTCGCTTCGGCCGAAAGGGCTTCTGTGTCGTCGGTTATGAAGGTGCTCTTTACCCAGTCAGCGCGAGCGTACTTAGTGTTGAGCTCAAGCAGTCGCTTCTCTGCGTCAGCAGCAAATTGCTCAGCTTCCGCGGGAGTGCCTTTGGCGTTGGAGCTTACATCCGGCCCGCCGGACTTGGTGCATGATGACAGGAGCGTGAGGCCGAGAAGTAAAACCAGAAACGTACGAGACCAGGGATGGGTGTTGCGAGACAAGAAAGGCATTCTTAACCTCCGGCCAGCGAATTGTTCAAAAGGGAGTGACGATGGTACCTAAGGGAGTTGGTGAACTTGAAAGGACGGCTCAACCCGCCGGGGCAGTAGCCCGACTGTTAAGGAAGGCTCCTCAAGACAACCCAGACTCGAAGACGCTAGACCGACCAACTCGTCCTCCACCGTCTTGCCAAGCCCCGCTAACTTCGTAGGTCAGGAAGGGCAAGCGCAGCGCGCCCACTCAACCTTGCACTGCCATTTCAAGCTCAGCAAATTTGCAGGTTGGGAAGGTGGGCAAAGCGTAGCGCGCCCCCGCTCCAGCGTAGCGTCTTTCGCTGGCTAGAAAAACCACCGACTTCTTATGCGGCGTCGGTCCAGTATGGTCTTGAAGAAAAACAAGTTTGTGACGCTACGCTGGAGCGGGGGCGCGCTGCGCTTTGCCCACCTTCCCAACCTGCAAATTCTTAAAACTAGCAGAATTTCTTGGACCTGCAAATCACCGTGGCCCTTTTTTGCCCTTTCACACAGCCTCGATTACGGGCACTACTAGTTCAGTTTCAGCTGATCTAGTTTGAGAAGAGTGTGCAGTAGAACATTGGCGCCGTTCGCGATGTCGGCAGGATGTGAGTATTCGCGTGGCGAGTGGCTTATGCCGGCGACGCTGGGAACAAAGATCATTCCTACTGGCCCCAGAAGCGCCATGTCCTGTAGATCATGTCCCGCCCCGCTGGGCATCAACCTGGTAGTTACTTTCTCGGAGTCCAGCGTGCCGCCTTGTTCAATATGCAATTCGAGATAAGCGGCAATATCTCCGCGCTTGCGTCTTACCTCGGCCAGCCTGGTCGGATCTCCACCGATGAACTTAATGCCTTTGAAAACACACAAACCAACACGAAAGTTTTGTTAGTGTTATTTCGTGTGAATTCGTGGATCGTGTCTTCCGGTCGGGGTATGGAATTGGAGCCTCAAATTAGGAGATTAGTGCGCCAAGCAAAGCTTGGTGTTTCTGACCGGGTGAAAGTCCCAGTCGAGTAAGGACTAACCAACCACTCGTACCGAGTGTTGCAGCCGTGAGG
>JACDCK010000411.1 GCA_013817595.1 Pyrinomonadaceae bacterium
GTCTGACATCTATGAAGACAGTGATCATTTAACGATAGAGAAGAGGTTTTGAGCTGTCTGAAAAAAACCTCAAGATAATCCTAATAAAATAGTCACAGAAGGGTTCCCTTGATGAGGGAGTTTTCACAACGAAGCGCCCGCCAGACAACGCAACAGAACATCAAGGGAACAACAACAACATGAAGAACAGATTCGTCTCATTGGGCGTGGCAATAGCCGTGCTCTCGATGACTGTTGGCCTACCTCTAAGCGCACCGAATGCGAGCGCGAAACAGGGAACCAACAGTATCAATGTGGTCCCAACGATCACGAGCCTCAGCGTAGTAAATGGGCAACTTGTTGCTTCGGGCACGGCGACGGCGGTGATCAAGGGTCAGACCGTTACGGCTCCGTTCAGCGGGGTGCCCGTCGACATCGCACTAGCGCCAAATCAGGCAGGGGCAACTTGCCCGATCCTGGATTTGATGCTGGGACCCATCACTCTAAACCTATTGGGCTTGGTGGTTGAAACCAGTCCAATATGTTTGACGATTACAGCCACTCAGGGTGGTGGCTTGCTAGGCGATTTGCTCTGCAGCGTTGCCAACCTGCTGAACGGTGGCCTTACACTGAACCAGATTCTGGCTGGCAGCGGGGTAGGCGCCTTGCCGGGCTTGGATACCACTCAAGTCAACAGCCTGCTGGCCGGCCTTACTGACCTCCTGAATGGGGCGTTAGCGAACTTGGCCCAAGCGGTGCTGACAGCGATTGAACAGGTCGCGGCGCGCCGAACGTGCGCGATTCTGCACTTGGAGCTCGGGCCGTTGAACCTGACGCTGCTTGGACTGAACGTAATGCTGGATAATTGCGCCAACGGGCCGGTGACAGTGGACATCACTGGCGTGAGAGGGAGAGGCAACTTGCTTGGGAATCTCCTCTGTTCGTTGCTCGGAGGGAACCTGCTTAATCCCGGTGCGACGTTACAGGATATCCTGAACCAGATATTAGCGCGCCTTCCATAGCGCGAAGAGACAAACACATCAAGGCGGCTCGTGCGTGACTCGGAAGTGACGCGGGGCCGCCTTGAGCTTTTTACAGCGATACCTGGAACGGGTTTTCGGCTCGGCGGTGAAACTGCGAATTAAAGAGAGACTAATTGGAAAAATCGGCAGCTATCCGGAGCCGGAAAGGAAAATCGGCGTCCGAGCGCGCGCGGGTTTTCACGCCTACTTCTCACTGCGGAAAACCCGACTTTGCTCTCCGAAACGCATAGGAAACATTCCTAAAGAGTCGGCACTGCCAAGGTAGATTCATCAAGGCGGCCCATCAGTGATTGTTGTAGTCACTCTGGGTCGCCTTCCGTTTGGACATCAACGATCCCGAGGCCACGAACGCGCGCGGGCGACACGAACGCACTGAAGGCGCCGTGATTTCGAAGTCAAACGCCGAGCGTCCGATTGCACGACGCAAGTCTGCGCACCCGGTTGCTGAAGTCATTCATCCCGCCAGCGCCGTTACGTGCTTCACGATCGCGAACCCCCCCGACAGCCGCTGAGCTTTCAGCGAAGGAAAGTGCCCGGTGCGACGAGCGCTGGCTGCGGGAATGACCATGATGTGTTTCCCTAGAGTGAAGCCAAGCCGTACGCTCGGCGGCACACATTGGCGCTAGGCTGAAGCCCCTCCGGAGGTAAAACTCTACTGCTGCGAAAGACAACGCACAGAGAGATCAAGAACGCTTAGCACCGAGGGACCATGCTGCGTCCCTTACCGCGACCGCACCGGCAGCGGCCTAACGACCGGAGGGTGCGCCTTGCCCGCCGAGGTCCTGCGTTCTTCGCAAAAGTTCGGCGGCGTTGCGGCGGGAATCCTTCGAGTTAACCGCCACGGCTTCCTCCTCGGGAACCCACTTTCCACCCATCTGGCTGCCGATCTCCCCGCGGACGAGGACATAACGTTTCCCGTTGATGATTTTGACGTTCTTGTTGTTTGAGCTTGCGGCCGCAGCCTGAGCGCCTTGGATTGGCATCGCGGTGACCTGACCCGACACACTCTTGCCGGCAGCAACGTCCACATCGAAGGCGAGTCCGTCCTTCGAAGTACCAGCCTGTTTGACGCTTTTCGCGCCGGCGAGGGCAACCT
>JACDCK010000149.1:0-6440 GCA_013817595.1 Pyrinomonadaceae bacterium
GGTGATAAGGGAAACCACACCGAAGGGAATTCCGGATGTGCCCAGCACGGTTTGCGTTTCCGTCGCGGTCGTGGGTAGCACCAAATTGTCTCGTAGCAGGTTAACTACAAAAGGACTTGCTCCGGACAATGCCGCGATCTGGGTTAGACCGGCAGCGGTGGGCGCAGTGTAAGACACGCCGCTCGCCTGTTGGCTTATCGGTTCTCGTTGATAAGCGCCAAAGAAGAAAAGCCTGTTTTTGAGAATTGGCCCACCCAGCGTCCCGCCGTAACGCCGATCCGTAAACGCGGGCTTTTCCGTAATCACGCCCGATTGCAGATTAAACTCCTCGCTGGTCGTAGTGGCGTTGAGGTGCCGATTCTGCAGGTATCCAAAAGCTGAACCGTGAAAGCTATTCGTACCGCTCTTGGTGACAGTATTAAACTGACCTGCCGCACCCGTACCAAATTCAGCATTGAAGTTATTGGTCAGGATCGCCACTTCGGAAATGGAATCCTGAATGATGTTTACCTGCTTGCCGGTAAGATCCGGAGAGTTATTGTCCACGCCATCAACGTTAAAAGCATTAGCGTGTGGACGTGTGCCACCCACGGAACCGCCATCTCCCGCTACGCCGACGCCCTGGGCGACGACATTGGGGGAAAGCAGGGCAAGGGCGCGCACGTCATTGAAGATTGGCAGGTCTTGAACCTGTCGCGTCTCAAAATTTCTTCCAACTTGCGATGTCTCGGTTTGCACTAGCGTTTCGCCCCCTGAGGTAACCTCCACAACGCCACTAACGCCTGCCGGTCTCAGTACGACATTCACGGTGCTTTCCTGGTTGAGCAACACCTTTACTTTCTCGGTTGCTTCCTGGAAGCCTGAGGCTGTCGCAGTAACTGTGTACTCACCTCCCAGCGTATTGGGAAAGCTGAAAGCACCATTGCCCGTAGTTTGGGTGGTGAGAGTTTGGCCCGTGGCTTCGTTTTTTAAGGTGACTGTCACGTTGGGAACTACTGCCCCGTTTTGATCGAGCGCTTGTCCAATTACGGACCCGCCGGTTGCCTGGGCAACTCCTTCAGTCGCAAACGCTAACAGTACTGCCAGGACTGCTGTTACTAGTCCCAATTGCTTTTGCATCGTAAATCCTCCAACTTCTTTGATAGAGACCATCTTTCTTCCCGCTGCTGAAGCTCATGGTCTGACTCGGATCAGCAGCGCGATTCGGGCTCGAACTCAAACCGACGCAAAGCGTTGACTGCGAACCGGGGTCCGCCAAGCGGGCAGCCCGCTGGCGTGGTGGATGCGCCGGTCTAATGTTGCTCGCTTCGAATCTTTGCGGCCTCGGGTCACATTCCCCGTATTCGGAATGTTGGACCACTTGGTCCACGTCTATAGGTTCCGAGAATTCGGAACGCGCGTTAGTCAGCTCGAAGCTGGCGGCTTTCAGAAGGTGCAATGCTCGTGCCTCTTGGCCCACACGCGGTGGAGGCCATCTCATCACTCCGTTCGGCCAACTCACCGTGAGGCTGCGAAACTCGAGTTGCGGATTTTGGACTTTACGAAGAGAAAGATTGCCGTTATTGGATTTTGCTTGCGAGAAGAACACTTCTGCGGTCGGGCCTTTACATTTTTTCGTGGGCGCTGGGAACGCAGGCGAGACGCTTGCAAACGAGCCGCAGGCGAGTAACGTGTTCGCGCTTCGCGCTCGCTGGCAGGCGAGACGCCTCCGCTCCCAGCAACGCGTAACAAAAATCACCCAGCCGCGATGGCTGGGTGACTTTCGCCTACAACTCGAGTGGCCGTGGCTCTCAGATGTGTGGACGATTGTCGATCTCGCTGGTGTCAACGAGCGGATAACCGTGGGCGAAACCGTTCAGAGCAATGTTGTAGTGTTTGATCTTGGAATTAAGCGTGGTGACTTTCAAGTTCAGTAGTCTCGCCGCACGGCCCTGATGCCCGGCCGTCTGCAACAGCGCTCGTTTGATAAGGTCAACCTCGAAGCGGCTCACCTCGCTATAAAAGTCGACACCATTTTCCAAGCTCAAGGTTCGCACTTCGGTGATGGCTTGCACCTCGCGAAGCAGGCGGAGGGTCAGTTCCTTGAGAGCGGTAATGTTGCCACGGGCAGCTGCCCCGTTCCCGTCACCATTGGGCACCGCGTTTTCCATGTCCAATCGTTCGCTCTCCCAAGTTGATATCGATTTCATACTCTCCTCCTTAAGGGTATCTATGCTCTTTGAAAAACTACGACTCATCGCAGTGGTTATGGCTGAGTACCTTCACTCGTACTGAACGGGACGGGTTGCTCGTCAGGGTCTTTATATTTCCCAAGATCTTTCGCCGTGGTGACCTTGCCCAGGCTGTTGATCTCGTCTTCACAGACATCTTCGATCTTGTATGAGTTGGCCCGGCTCAGTCCTTCATCTTTGCCATCATTTGGCAAAAGCCAGTGGCCATCGGATCCCTTCATCACATGGCCCAGCTCGTGAAGAAGTATTAGTACCCGAGCCTCTTTCGTGTTTGGGTCGAAGGTCCCCACCCTAGGCACAGTAGGCTCCCAGGCCGCAGCCTTCTTTCGATAGAACGGGCCGTTGGAATTAAGGGACACCTTGTCGAAAATCCTGTAGTTCTTTTTGGTCAGGGCATTGTGAATGTTAGTCGTGGGTCCTGACATGCGCATGCCGATGCCTACGGAGAGAGCGTCCTTCCGGATCCTGCTGACGAGTTCGTTAAGAATGTCGACCGAAGCGGGTCCACCAAAGAAATCACTACAGGGATTGTTGGACCTCAGGATGCTCAGCGTGTTGTAGTAGGCAGAACCTAAAACCTTGTCCCGAGAAATCAGGGGAGACGGTGCGGACGGGGTGGGCACACTCGTCCTGGCCTCGACGGCGCTCCGGGCATCGCCTGCAAAATCAGGTCTGCACTCGTTGCCCAGGACTGCCGGCGCGCTGGCTTTGGTTGTAACTAAGGCAATGGACATTAACGCCGTACCAAATAGAAATTCGCGTAGCCTCATGGGAATACCTCCTGACCGAAATTAAGGAGTTGGTCCGGGCCCTACTGTGGCTCGCTGGGGATCGAGCACTTGAACATGAGCAACGCGAAGATGTCTTGGCTGAAAGTGCGGCTAGATCAGCGCAACTTTCAATCACCCGGATTAACACGGCCAGTTATACGCGAAGTTTCCCAGTGAAGGACGGGTTTTGTGACGGAAGGGCAGGCGCTTGTGATTAGCAGGCTTGAGGCGGTGATAACTGCAATTAGGGAAGCTTACCCAGCGCTTCTTGCAGCTTGTCTCGATAATTCCTGGAGAGGGTGAGCTGGGTACCGTTTTGCAGGATGATGCGATACTCGCCATGAAACCAGGGCTGCAGCTCTTGAATGCGATCGATACGGACTATCGATGAACGGTGGATGCGCAAAAACTTCTTGGGATCGAGCTGGGCTTCCAGACTACTGATTGTCTCGCGAAGTAAATGAGATTTCTTGGCACTATGGACGGACACATAGTTACCCTCGGCTTCGATCCAGTCGATCTCCGTTGTCTCGAGGAAGTAAATCCGACCGCTGGCCTTGATTACCAGGCGTTCGAGATACTTGTTACCCGCCTTCATCTCTTCCAGGAGCGCCAGGATCCGCTGGTCCGTGCCGCCATTGCGGTCGCGCAGGATCTGGGTCCGGGCGCGTTGCCAGGAGATGTCGAAGCGTTCCTGATCGAATGGCTTCAGCAGATAGTCGAGGGCGTGTACTTCAAAGGCACGCACGGCATACTGGTCGTAAGCAGTGACGAAAATGACTCCAGGGATTTCTTTTCCGAGTGCTTCAAGCACCTCGAAACCGCCGAGTTCGGGCATTTGTACGTCCAGAAAGATCAGATCGGGTGAGTGAATACGAATCGCGTCCAGTGCTTCACGGCCGTTACAGGATTCTCCCACGATGGTGACCTGCGGGTCATCCTGGAGCATTTCCCTCAACATCTCGCGCGCAAGTGACTCATCATCCACCAACAGCACCCGGATGAGGGGAGACTCAATCATACTTTCTACCTTTAACGGTGACAGGTTTAGAGGATATTGGGGAGACCCTGTTACTGTTACACCATAAGCGTGTATTCTCTGGCAAAAACTTTCGGTTTTGGGAGTGACCAGAAACCGGGACTACGCGATTTCGGATTGGTTGGGAGCGACGCCGTCTCTGTGAAAGGGTATTTCCAGAGTCACGATCAACCCGCCATCGGGATTGTTGCTTAGGTTGAAGCTATGCGCCGGCCCGTATAGTTGTTCCAGTCGCGTCTTGGTATTGGCCAATCCCAGACCCTTCTTGAACACATTCTCGGATGTCCGATGAGCGGAAAGGCCGGGACCGTTGTCTCGAATCTGGATACGAAGTGTGCCATTCCGTTGTTTCGCTTCAATTTCGATGAGGCCCTGGGTCGAGCGCGGCGCAATGCCGTGGCGGATCGCGTTTTCCACGATGGGCTGCAAAATGAGATTCGGCACTTTCGCGTCCAGAGTCTGCTGAGCCACGTCCATGTGCGTCACCAAACGATCCTGAAAACGGATGCGTTCGATTTCAAGGTAACAACCGAGAAATTCCATCTCTTGTCGCAGTGTTACCTCTTGGGAGCCGGAGTTTTCCAGCGTGAGTCGCAGAAAGTCCCCCAGACGCGTGATCATTTTGCGGGCCGCCTCGGCGTCTTTGTTAAGTAGAGCGGAGATTGAATGGAGGGTGTTGAAGAGGAAATGAGGATGAAGCTGCATCTTGAGTGCATGCAGTTGAGCCTGTGAAAGCTGGGCTTCGAGTTGCAGTGTTCTGACTTGACCTTCGCGAAACCGGCGGTAGTAGCTGAACGCATAACCGGTGAGAGCGATCAGCAGATAAATGCCAATAGCTTCGGTGAAGTTGGCAACCACAAATCTGGTGATGCTTTCGAGAGTCAGTGGCCTGCCCAGCGGCCAACCCCAGCGTAGCCAAATGAGAACGCGTCCCAGCGCGGTCAGAATGACGCCGAGAACAATGCTAAGCGGGAGGTGCAGAAGTGCGCTCCGAACCCAGTTGTCACGCTCGAGCGGCATCCGGGTGACCGCCCAGAGTACCAGGGGAGTCGCCAGGGCGAAGAGATAAGCCCAGATCATCTGCATGTAGAGCGCATCAAGAAACGGAGTGGGACGTTCGGAGCGGTAAGAGGCGAAGTAGAACTGTAGCGTAAAAACCAGACCGATAAAGGTCCAGATTCCCCAGATGATCGTCAATCGCGCCCAGCGGCGTTGCCACACAAGGACGTGGGAGCGCTTGCTTATTGGTTCTTGACCTGTTTCTTCAATCATGCTGGAAAATGTGCGGCCCATCCGCCGTCCTATGAGAGATGCGATAGCCACGCCAGCGACCCTGCCGTCTGAGCGAGATTCAACGGCCACCTCGTTCCTGTCAGAACGGCGAGCGGTAGCGACCCGGTCTCAACTGGGAATCATACCACCCGACAGTTTCTGACAGGGTCTGTAAGCCGCCCCAGATCAGACCGGTCGCTAGCGCTCGCCGTTCTGACAAGAACCTGTCGACTTGGCGGTTAGTTGCTGGTTTCCGCTCGATAATGCTCATCATATGGCAGAGAACGGTAAACCCTGAAGGCCCTTGCAGGTTGTTCCAGTCCAGAGGATAACTTCTGAATTCGTGATTAAGATGAAGGATCGAGTTTAGATTCCTCAAGTGCCGCTCGCAAGCTTCCGTGATTCCATGCGTGATTCCATGTTCGTAAGGTTGAAGGGGGTCGGCGAAGTCAACCATTAATGACATTAGTTGGTTTGGGACAATCGGTTTGTGATGAGTTGGCCCCGGGCAATGGCCAGACGGCCTGACGGAATGATGGCAAGGGGCCTCAACCTTCAAAGATTATGGCCAACCCGAGGCTGGCCATAATCTCTAGAGCTCATATTCAAACAGGTCAACACGCCGATTCTTGTCTGATAGTCCAAGCTTTTCTGAAACGCTTTTAGTTATCTTCCCTTCTTCCCATCTCACCTTCTTGGTGCCACTGCTAAGTCAAGAGCAGAAATTATAGGACAGCAGATACCACCACCAATCGTTCCACGATGAGTGTCCGCACCCGTCCTCAAGTCGATGCTAACAAGCTCAGAGACTTCTGGATTGTCTTGAAGACATTTACTTATATTTACTCACTACTGCCCCAACGTTGATCGGCTCATTGTTTGTATCTTGTTGGATTTGATCGACTTAACTCCTGTGCATGTTGGAATCGATTTCAATTCACCGTGGCTTACTACTGCAATACGGCTCGCGGCGTCTCAACAGGTCAGTACCACCTCGCGGTAGCAGGTGGGTCCATACGTCCAGACATGCCTGGTTTCAATTTCAAACTACTAGCAAAAAAGGTGTGTGATTTTTAGCCACACACCTTTATTTTAGTTACTCTAACCTCGCGAGCTGCACTATTGGGG
>JACDCK010000149.1:6450-7122 GCA_013817595.1 Pyrinomonadaceae bacterium
ACCCGGAATAACGACGCGCACACCGTTGACCGTAATGGCCCTGAAATTCCCGGAACCGGAAGGCGTCTGTTCGTTAATGACGACGAATCCACCACCCGGCAGGGGAATCGTTTGATTAACACCCGAGATCGCGATTAGGACACCGTTGATGCGGAGGACGGCTATCATGACACCACCCTCGCAAATCGGTCCACCCGCGGTACACGCGCATTGGGAACTCGTCGCCACCAGGACGCCGGTTATGGTGTTGCCACCCACGTTCAAAACAAAATTTTCGACAGTGGCTTGCGACCGGCTCTGGTCCCCAGCACCCTGAGTCGTTGCGCTGAGAAGCCCTGTCACGAGCGCGCCCCCCAGCACATTAGCTGACAACAAGGGCGTGGCTGTAATCGAGCCGCCCCCGGCTGGGAGCGGACCCGTGTCCACGAGCGTGGCATTTATTCCCGCAATGGTCGCATTGACGGCAATCGCCCGTCCGCTGAAAGTGTTGGGAGGCCCCTGTTCAATACACCGCACGCGAATAAAGATGGAGTGAAACGTGCTCGCAGCCCTTAAGGTGAAATCAACCGGTTGACTGGGGTTAATTACTGTAAAGGTTGCCGTCACCGGATTGAACGTGCCCGGCGGGAAGGGCGGTATCGTTACTACTGCATTGATCGGAGTTCCGAACAC
>JACDCK010000150.1 GCA_013817595.1 Pyrinomonadaceae bacterium
ACTCCGTTAGGAGTGAGGAGTTTCACTCCGTTAGGAGTGAGATGTTTATAGGGCCAGAGCGCAAACGCAGTACCAACTCCGTTCGGAGGAGCGGAATTCAACTAGAACATTACCACTCCAGGATCATTCCGCTCCTCCGAACGGAGCCGGAGGGGTTTTGTTTCTCGATCTATAAACATCTCACCCCTAACGGGGTGATACGGGTCAACTCCTCCCGAACGAACGATGTTGAAATAAGAAGGCCCTGCGAGATTGCGCTTTCAGTCCAAATCTTGCTCAATAGTGGCTAAGTATTAGGTGAGAGAGGCATTGAGCAACATGAAAAGCCACGCGCTACTTTTTGCTCCCATCAATTTCGTAGACGATCTGCTGCTGAAGTTTTTCAGCCCCGAGGCGATCAATAACGTAGTCTGGCCGTTCATTCAGATTGGGCTGGTAGTCACTCTAGTGGCGGGGTGGGTGGCATATGCTACCTACCTCGAGCGCAAGATCTCCGCGTTTATGCAGGCACGACTGGGGCCGATGCGAGTGGGACCGTGGGGGCTGCTGCAACCCATTGCCGACGCCATCAAGCTGCTTACCAAAGAAGACTTCATTCCAGACAAAGCGGATCGCGGTATCTTTTTTATCGCGCCCTACATTGCAGTTGCTTCAGCGTTCATTGTTATGGCCGTTATTCCGTTTGCCCCTGACTGGGGGGTTATCACGGACATCAACATCGGCCTGTTGTTTGTGCTTGCCGTTTCCAGCGTGGGCGTACTGGCGCTGATACTTGCCGGTTGGTCGTCAAACTCGAAGTACGCACTGCTCGGCGGATTACGATCGAGCGCGCAGATGGTTTCCTACGAAGTCGCAATGGGCCTGTCGCTGATCGGAGCGCTGATGTTTGCTCGCACACTTTCGCTTTCGGGAATGGTCAATGCGCAAAGCGCCGATTCCATCTGGTACGTTTTCTATCAGCCGGTGGGCTTCTTGATTTTCCTGGTGAGCGGGATCGCTGAAAACAATCGCGCACCTTTTGACCTCCCCGAAGCAGAGTCAGAACTCGTCGCTGGGTTTCACACTGAGTATTCTGGAATGCGCTGGTCGCTCTTCTTCATGGCTGAGTATGCCGCAATGGTGGTGGTGTCTGCGGTCGCCGTCACAGTCTACCTCGGTGGTTGGTACTTTCCTTTCGTTTACAGGTTTACCGAAGCCCAGGGCCATCACAATCTCTATGTTATAGTCAGCCTGCTGGTCTTTGTCGTAAAAGTATTGGCCGTGCTCTATCTTTACTTCTGGCTGCGCTGGACCCTGCCGCGCTTCCGCTACGACCAGTTGATGGACATAGGGTGGAAGTGGCTGATTCCTTCGGCTCTAATCAACATTGCCCTGTCAGGGCTGGGAATTTTTCTGGTTCAGGCCCTCAATGGCTGGCGCGGGTTTAAGACCATAGAGTCGATCTCGGCGGGGCTAAATCTTACCGCCACCGGTAAGGCACTGATGATCGCCATGGGTCTTATCGGACTCTTCATCACGGGTGGGCTGTTGTCGAAAATAAACTGGCGCTCGCGTGATTTCAATCTGAAGTTGCAGCGAAGAAATATCAGGCTCGTCAATTTGCCGAAGGGCAAGCCCGCAGTCCCGGCGGCGGCTCCTGTAGCTGGATCTGAGATTTGAAAAGGATTTGTCAGAACCGAGTAGCTTTGCTCGTCTGCGACAAGCAGATAACGAGATGAAACTTGCCAATGACGAAAAATAAGGACTTTTTGGTCATGTTTCTAAGAAGAGCGTTAGCGACCGGGTATGAGATTTGAAAACTGAGAACTGATATATGAAATGAGAATTTGAGATCGAAGATCTCAGATCTGAGAAATCGGAAATTCAGAAATCGGCAATCGGAATTAACACTATGCCTTTAGTTAAAGTCCCAAAGCCCAAGTTCATCGACAAGCTCAAGCGCTTATTCATGGCGGATCTCTTAAAGGGTCTGAGCTTGACGCTGAAATATAACATCGGCGCGATTACTGATCGTGATTCGGTTGGCGGAAAGGGCATCTACACGGAGCAGTACCCCAAGGTTCGACCGGACGTTGCACCTCGTTTTCACGGTGCGCCGAGATTGAACATGGATCCCGAAACGCACGACACGCTGTGCATCGCGTGCAACCTCTGTGCGATAGCCTGTCCGGAAGACTGCATTGACGTCCTGGCGATGGATGTGGAGATCGTCGTGGCGGGCAGGCCGCGCAAGAAAAAGGTGCTCGACGAGTTTATCTTCGATACGTCTCGTTGCATGTTTTGTGCCCTGTGCCAGGAAGCCTGTCCCACGTCGTGCCTGGAACTGACTCAAGACTTCGAGTTGGCTACCTACTCCCGCGCAGGATTTGTCTGGAATCGCGAGATGCTCGAGCAGGGACGCGAGACAGTCAAGTATACACGGTGATTGCCTGGGCAATAATTGCCGATTGCCAATTGCCGAATTTGCGATTGGTTGGATCTATTGCGTTCATTTGGAGCCTCACACCATGAATGCCGAGGACTTAAAGAAGCGAACGAAGGCCTTTGCGTTACGAATTCTAAGACTTGCTGATGCTTTACCGAACACTATTGAGGGAGGGGTGATCAGAGGGCAGCTTGTAAGAGCGGGTACTTCTGTGGGTGCCAATTATCGCGCGGCATGCCGCGGGCGCTCAAAGGCAGAATTCGTCGCAAAGCTCGGAGTGGTCGAAGAGGAATCAGACGAAAGCGCTTTCTGGTTGGAATTGATTATCGAAGGCAAATTTCTAACGCAAAGAGTTGTCGAACCACTACTGCGGGAGGCCAATGAACTTGTAAAGATTATGGCGAGATCTCGCCTGTCAGCTTCAAGGGCCCTTCGAAAAGCAAATCGGCAATCGGCAATTGGCAATCGGCAATGAATCAAAAATTGGCAATTGGCAATCGGAAATGATTCTAAACGGCTGGGAAGCAGTCTTTTTCTGGATTTTCTCCATCGCCGCTATCTTTGCAGGTCTCTTGACTGTGATGGCGCGCAATGCCGTTCACAGTGCCCTCTTCCTGATCTCCTCTCTTATGGCGGTTGCCGCGCTTTTTATTCTGCTGGGCGCTGAGTTTATTGCGGGTGTGCAGATTCTGGTTTATGTCGGCGGGGTGATGGTCTTATTTCTTTTCGTCATCATGCTCGTCAATGTTGGCGCGGAAGAGCAGGGACTCTCCGAGATTAGCAACAAGCCGCGTCAGGTAGCGGCGAGCCTGATCTTCTGTCTATTGCTCGTGATAGGTCTTCTCTTTGCCATTAATACGGGCTATCAGGGTTTGCAGAAGCGGGACGAAGCCAGGCTGGGCGGAACTACGGAGCAGCGCCGCGCGCAGCAACAAAACCTAGCCACTGGCGCCACGGGAACGAGCAGGATTACCACTGACACGCAGCAGGTAGGTAACAGTCTTTATAGATTTGCGTCGCTACCGTTTGAAATTGCCAGCGTGCTCTTACTAGTCGCAATTATCGGCTCCGTGATGCTGGCACGCACTCTTAAGCAGGAGGCCGCCGTGGACGATGTCGATCCTGAGGTGTTGCTGACGAAAGTGGCTCAGGAAGCGGACCGCGCGGAAACCTTGCAAGAGCCGACATAGCGTGTAGAGAAATTCTTATGTTTTCGTTATTTGCTCCAATCATTGCTTTCCTGTTTCAGCAAACTGACGGCGGACGCTTTGGTGTGATTTGGCAGAGCACCAGGAGTCCCGATCTGTCGAAGTTTCTGGTTATTGGTGCACTGCTATTCATCATCGGTGTCGCGGGGGTGCTCACCCGCCGCAACATCATCGTCATCTTCATGTCGATTGAGCTGATTCTCAATGCAGCGAATCTTAACTTCATAGCTTTCTCACGATATCTGCAGGATACAGGCAACATGAATGCGGTTGCTGGCCAGGTTTTTGCAGTCTTTGTGATCGTTGTGGCTGCGGCGGAAGCCGCCATCGGACTAGGCATCGTCATCGCGCTTTATCGGAATAAAGAAACAATCTGGGTTGATGAGATTGATATCTTAAAGTGGTAGTCCAAAGTCCAATGTCCAAAGTCCAAAGTCAACTGGGATGGCGGACGTTGGACATTGGACATTGGACTTTGGACTTATGCATCGGTTGATCTGGCTGATTCCACTCTTACCGCTCGCCGGCGCCGCGCTTAACGGACTGCTGGGACGGAAACTTAGTTTCTCAGAAAAACTGATTGGCGGCATCGCCGTCGGTTCGATCGCCCTCTCTTTTCTCCTCAGCGTTGCGGCAGTTTATTCCTATGGCTTCAGCAGTCACGCAATCTGGCCCAATCCTTATGTGACTAGTCAGGACGGCGCTTTTAAGTTCACATGGATTCCGGGTGGGGCAGTCAACATTACGCAAGGCTCACACGAGCGCATGTCGGTTGCGATGGCGGAAGAGTCCAGGCGAAAGCTGGCTGAGATTCCAGCGGAGCAGAGAACTAATCCACAGCCGATCCTGGTTGCGGCGGTAGACAATCCAGGCAGCTCAATACTCGACGTCGAGTGGAGTTATCAGCTCGATCCGCTCTCCTCGATCTTCATGCTGGTGGTTACCGGCGTCGGATTATGCATCTTCGTCTTCGCGACCGGCTACATGCACGGTGATCCTGGTTTCTATCGCTTCTTCGCCTACATGGGCCTCTTCATGTTTTCAATGCTCGTGCTGGTGATGGGTTCGAATTTCCTGATGATGTTTGTGGGCTGGGAAGGCGTCGGTCTCTGCTCTTACTTGCTGATCGGCTATTACTTCAGTCGCCATGAAGCGGCAGATGCTTCACGCAAAGCCTTCCTTACGAACCGCATCGGCGACTTCGGTTTCGCGCTGGCCATCTTCGCAGTGATCGCAACCTTCGGCACGGCGCAATACACAGATGTATTTGCCCAGGCGAAGGATTATCCGATTGAAGGTCTCTGGCAATGGGGCATCCACTCCTGGATTGCCCTGGGTCTTTTTGTGGGAGCGTGTGGAAAATCCGCACAATTGCCTCTTCATGTCTGGCTGCCTGACGCGATGGCGGGGCCAACTCCCGTATCCGCTCTGATTCACGCCGCGACGATGGTGACTGCGGGTCTCTACATGGTCACCCGCACTAACGTAATCTTCCAGCATTCCAAAACAATGATGTTGGTCGTGGCCCTGGTGGGCGCGGCCACCGCATTGTTTGCCGCCACGATCGGCATCACACAAAACGACATCAAGAAAGTCCTGGCCTATTCGACTGTCTCGCAGCTCGGCTTCATGTTTATGGCGTGCGGCGTCGGCGCCTTTGTCATCGGCATCTTCCACGTAATGACGCACGCGTTCTTCAAGGCCTTAATGTTCCTCGGCGCCGGCAGTGTGATTCATGGCATGCATCATCAGCAGGACATGCGTCGTATGGGGGGCCTGAATAAATACATGCCCTACACCTACATGACCTTCCTTGCGGGGTGGCTGGCGATCTGCGGCGTCATTCCTTTCAGCGGCTTCTGGTCAAAAGATGAGATTCTCTGGAGCGCGGCATCGACGACCTCCATCCCTCTCGGCTGGTTGGTGTGGATGGTGGGCGTTATCGCGGCGACCTGCACCGCGTTCTACATGACGCGTCTTATGGCCCTGACGTTCTGGGGCAAATTTAGAGGAAACGCAGACACGCATGCCGGGGAACACGTAGACGCAGGGCACGGTGGTCATGAGCGCGCAACTCATACACCTCACGAGTCACCGCCTTCGATGGTGGGTCCATTGGTTGTGCTGGCGGTGTTGGCCACGATTGGCGGCTTCGTCGGTGTCGGACCGGCTTTCAAGTTCATCACCGGCAGCGAGCATCCGGGGGGGCGATTGAACATCGTCAACTTTATGGATCCGATCATCTGGAATCCTGAGACGGGTGACTTTGGTAAGCAGCACGCGGCTGCTGAGGCTGGACATGGCGCCGAGCCTTCGACATCGGTTACTGCGGAGACTAGCACCCACGTAGAACCTATTGCTGCTCCCGCCGGGGCGCGGGACGTGGCGCATTCGGAGAGCTTCAACCTGGCCCATGCCGCGGAAAAGGCGTTTGGCAGTCATCTGGCGCCGGAATGGTTCTTTATTGTGATCTCGCTTCTCGTTGCCGGAATAGGCATCGGTCTGGGAGTGCTTTTCTATGTCAAAGATCTGCGCCTGCCTGTTATTTGGGCATCACGGCTCAAGCCACTCTATGAAGCGAGCTACAACAAATATTGGGTTGACGAGTTCTACGGTTGGGCAATCACGCGACGCACAATGGACCTGGCGCGAGCTGTTTTTGCATTCGACGCGAAGGTGATTGACGGAACTGTGAATGGTTCCGCACGGTTGACTCGCCTCGCCAGTCGCATCACGGGTGGTACCGATCAGTACTTCGTGGATGGCCTGGTGAACGCAATTGCTGCCTTCATTGTGCGTTTGATGTCCCCGCTGTTTCGGGCCGCTCAGACGGGACTCACTCAGAACTATGCCCTGGTAATGGTGGTGGGATTGGTGGCCGCGGTGGCGTTGTTTTTTGGCACGGACATCATCAACGCGGTAAGAGCCGTATTTGCGTTTAGGATCTGAATAATTTCAGTGGCCCAGTAGTCAGAGTAGGGCCAACTGACAAACGACGAACACTCTATGAAAAGCTATATTCTATCCATCGTCACCTGGCTGCCAACCGTGGGCGCGATCATCCTTCTGGCGCTCTTCAAAAAAAATCAGGCAAGGGCTATTAAGAAGTTCGCGACCGCCTGGTTCGGACTGGCATTCGTCGCCTCACTGCTGCTGCTGACCTACAACCGCGCCGTGGGCGGTATGCAGTTTCTGGAAGACTGTCAGTGGATCCCGGTGATCGGCGCGCGCTATCAAATGGGTGTCGACGGTGTGACGATATTGTTAATCGTCTTGACGACGCTGCTGGGAGCGATTGCCTCACTTTCATCTTGGAACTACATTCAGAAACGCGAGAAGGAATACTACGCTCTGTTGCTTTTCCTGCAGACCGCAGTGGTCGGCGTATTCGCTTCGATGGATCTTTTTCTCTTCTACCTCTTCTTCGAAGTTTCCCTGGTGCCGATGTATTTCCTGATTGGCATCTGGGGTGGTGAGAACCGGCT
>JACDCK010000412.1 GCA_013817595.1 Pyrinomonadaceae bacterium
ATCACGCACATAGTTAACAACTATTTGCGCGCCCATCTCAGCTAGCCGGTCAACGACGGCCCGACCAATGCCCCGGGAGCCGCCGGTTACAATGGCTACCCGGTCACGTAACTGCAATGTTTCGTTTGCCACCAAGTTCCTTTCTTAACCCGGTTGAGTTGGGAGTGCCAACCCAACATCAGACTGTCGTCGGCTTTCGTCAAGTGCTCCAGCAGCGCATAGATTTCTTCTTCCGTCAGTTTCCGCAGACTGATTCTGGAGTCCGCTGTCACCCGGTCGTTACCGCTCCCGGTTTTGTCAGGAATCAGGCCGTCACCCTGAACTCTGTCGCGCATGGACCAACTGGGAATGGGTGGTCTGAGCATATTGGCCTGCTTCGCTGACGAAACGGCTGAACAAAGCCTGGGAAAGCGGATCTCGCTCCCACCCGAGTTCAGGGTGCCATTGCACTGCCAGGACGAACCGATCCGATCGCGGATCCTCGAGGGCCTCGACCAGACCGTCTGATGCCCAGGCGCTGGCAACCAGATCGCGTCCTACTGTCTCGATCGCTTGATGGTGGTGACTATTGACGACGGCTCCATCCCTTCCGGCGAGCGATGCCAGGCGGCTTTCCTCGAGCAATCGAATACGATGTGAGGGACTGTCTCGCGGAGCACCTTGCTCATGCTCTATCGCACCTTGAACCTGTGACACGATGTCCTGGATGAGTGTTCCACCGCGAGATACGTTTAGTACCTGCATCCCGAAACATATTCCAAGCAACGGCAGCCGCCTTCCCTCGAGCTCTTCGAGCACCAGTAAATCCGTCTTGTCTTTGATCGAGTGGACGGGGCCCAGCGCTGGATGAGTCTCGTGTCCGTATCGCAGCGGATCAACGTCCGAGTCACTCCCGGGAAGCAGGATCCCATCAAGACCGTCCATCACAGCGGCGATATATTCACTATTAGGAATAAGGCTGATGTGTAGTGGAGCGCCCCCAGCCGCCTCAACTGCCTCGCTGTAATGGCGAGAAAGATAAAAACGGTCGGTTTCCAACTCAATCCGCATCGTGATGCCGATGCGCGGTCGGTAGTGGTGCATCTTGTGAACCGTCACCTCTAATAATCTGCGACCAATTTATCAGCAAGGTATCATAGCTCAAAGTTTGCATTCGCGCTTTTTCTCCACCACGTACGAGCCCTGAATAACCTCGCCTTGACTTACATTCAGGCGACTTTCTATAGTGCTCATTGATAATAATGGGAAAAGAGTCTCTCAGCATTCGCAGCACAACCGTTTTACTTGTGCGCAAAGACGGTGGTGTGGCGCTTGCTGGTGATGGGCAGGTGACGCTGGGTGAAACCATCATGAAGGGGAGCGCGAAGAAGGTGCGTCGCCTTTATAACGACCGCATTCTTGCCGGTTTCGCAGGAGCTACAGCGGACGCCTTTTCATTGCTGACTCGTTTCGAAAGCAAGCTCGAGCAGTATCACGGAAATCTCGAGCGGGCCGCTATCGAGCTAAGCAAGGAGTGGCGCACCGATAAAGTTCTCCGTCATCTTGAAGCTCTCTTGGTGGTTGCCGATAACAAGAGTTCTTTCCTTCTTTCCGGTAACGGCGACGTGATCGCTCCGGACGATGGAGTGCTGGCCATCGGTTCGGGCGGTTCCTATGCATTGGCTGCGGCCCGGGCCCTGATGAAGCACACGAGTCTCTCGGCACGCGAGGTTGCAGTCGAGGCTTTGAATATAGCCGGCGAGATCTGCATCTATTCAAATCAAAATATTATCGTGGAAGAGCTCTGATATGCTGGCGAAAGATCTCACTGGGATTTAGAACAAATTCAGTAATGGTTATTTATTTGGCAGGAGAAGTTGACGAAGAAGTTCGGTTAGACGACATGACCCCTCGTCAGATCGTCGCCGCGCTGGATAAGCACGTGGTGGGTCAGCGCAAGGCCAAGCGCGCGGTCGCCATTGCTTTGCGTAATCGAATACGGCGTCAGAAACTCCCACCGGAGATGGCCGTTGATGTGATGCCTAAAAACATCATCATGATCGGATCAACTGGCGTTGGCAAAACCGAAATCGCGCGGCGACTAGCGCGCATGTCCGACTCCCCTTTTC
>JACDCK010000413.1 GCA_013817595.1 Pyrinomonadaceae bacterium
CTTTCGAATCCCGAAGGTATTTGAGTCAATAGCCGTGGGCGAGCTTTGCGACGCCCACGGAAGATCGGAGAGAGATTCCTGACCCTGAAAGGGTCAAATAGGTCCGGAGACTTTGACCCTTACAGGGTCAGAAATCTCCTTTCGCTTATCCGTGGGCGTCGCGCGACGCTCGCCCACGGCTATTAACTTACATCCCTCCGGGATGATGTGCCGAAACCTACCCTAATCGATCAGAAACCTGCTACTCGCGATACGAACGATCGATACGGTCGAGTTTTCGAAGCAATCCCGGCCAGGTAAGCGCAGCTCCTTGTCCTACCGTAACCACGCTTAGTTGGGCTGCCACGCCACTGAGAATCTGGTCCGGCACCGGGACCAATTCCGCTCTGCCTGACTGCGCAAGAATTTGAATCCTGCAAGCGCGCTCGAGAATATACATCGAGAGAAACGCTTCGGCGGCACTCTTGCCGATAGTAAGCAGGCCGTGGTTCCTCAGTATCAGATTGTTCTTAATGCCGAGATCCTCTATAAGACGAGGTTTCTCTGCATCGTTCAAGGCCAGGCCTTCGTAATCATGATAGGCAAGTGAAGCGAGAGGGAAGAGAGCCTGTTGTGAAATCGGCAGCAGTCCATCCTTCTGCGCGGAGACGGCGATCCCGTAGTCGGTGTGCAGATGCATCACGCAGAGTGCGTCCTCGCGGGCAGCATGAACGGCGCTGTGGATCGTAAAGCCGGCCGGGTTGATGATGTAGGAAGTTTCGCTCACGATCGCACCCTCGAGATCCACTTTCACCAGACTCGATGCCCTAATCTCCTCAAACATCATGCCGTAGGGATTGATCAAGAAATGGTGCTCGGGTCCGGGCACGCGCGCGGAGATATGGGTGAAGATAAGGTCGTCCCAGCCGTAGTGCGCTACCAGACGATAAGCCGCAGCCAGATCTACCCGAGCCTGCCATTCCAGGTCAGAAACCTGCTCGCGGATGGATGATTTCTCTTGAGCTGTACTACTCATTTCACTCCTCCATATTGCTTACTTCGATTCTAGTTGCGCTCTGATATTGAAGACAGCAAGGCATACCTCCTGTCAGAACGGCGAGCGACCCGGCTCCTGTTGCCAAGTAAAGACCAGGTGCTGGTTGAAGATCGTCGAGGCGCTGAAGGAGATCAGACCGGGGTCGCTACCGCTCGCCGTTCTGACAATGGCAGTCCATTGGCGCCAATCTATCCATTCATCTTGAGCTCGAACCATAAACGACAGTTTTGCGGAGTCAGTCTTACTCTACCAGTTAGGCGCCGAGGTTTCATCTCACCTGATCAGAGGTTCCTTAAGTCTGTGCCACTAGACCGACCTGTTTCCGAGGATCAATGAGGGCCTTTAACACCCGGCCTGATGAAACATCCGCAAGGGCTTCATTGGCGTGAGCGAGATCGTAGTGAGTGAGTTTCAACTGCGCCCAAGGTGCCGCGCGCGCGGCGTCAGAGATGATTTGAACTCCCCGGTAGAAGTGAGAGAAATCCGAACCCCAACAGCCGCGCACATCGAGGTGCTTCTTGTTAAGATCCAGGTGTGGGTTAAAGGCGGCTTCGGATGGCACTCCGCCATGATCGGTGTACTGCCCGACAATCACCACGCGGCCTGCTTCGCGGGTAGAGCGCATCGCCTGGACCACGGCGATCGGGGCCCCCGTAGCTTCAATCGTCACGTCGGCGCCCCGCCCGCTGGTCTGCTCTCGGACCCACGCGAGTCTTTGCTCGTCATCATGAGTCTCGACGTTGAACACAGCAGCGGCTCCGACTCCCAAAGCTGCTTTTAGACGATGCTCGGGCGCGCCGATGCAGAGAACACGCAAAGCGCCGCCCATCAGCGCGAGAATAATTGCGCTCAGTCCGACTGGGCCCGAGCCTAGCACGAGTACCGTGTCTCCCAGTTTCACTTCTGCCCGCTCAACGGCATGCAGCGCCGTTGGTAATGCGCAGCCTCCGGACATAAAAGTTTCCGGCTCCGCGTCGACACGAATGCAGTACGTGCCCGGTTTGATATAGACCTGCTCTGCCCAACCACCGCAAAGCCCGTCATCAAATCCGTAAGTAATCCCATAAAC
>JACDCK010000414.1 GCA_013817595.1 Pyrinomonadaceae bacterium
CGGGTCGGCAACCAGGGGACTGTCCGGCAGAGTCGGCGAGTTCCAGATCAGGTTTGGTTTCTGAGACTTGACCGTAATCTTGGTGCAATGTTGACAATTGTATCCAGAGCTTTCCTTTTGAACCGATGCCGAACCCCACACATCTAGGAGAGACGGCGGGTATAGACCTGCGTGCCAACATCTTCAACCTCTTCAACACGCTGAACCTTGAGCCTTTCTGGTTCAACTCCGACCCTACCCGCATCAACAGTGTGGAATTTGGCCTGGCGCAGAGAGCGCTGTCCGGCCGCGTGGTTGAATTTCAAGCGTGGTTTAACTTCTAATTTCGAGCAGAAGGCATGGATGTTGGACGTTTGATGGATTGCTCCTGTTCAGCAACAGGAGCAATCCATTTTTTCGCCAAGCATTTCGCGCACGTTATAATACCGCGGTGAGGAACTGGTTATTCTGCATCTATGCGGCTCAGACGAGCTCCCCGGATAAGTCGAAGCCATGCCGGCCGCAAGAGGCAGCAGCAAAAAGCACAAAGCGAAAGCATTAACGAAATACCATCACAATGCGACGATGAATCGTTAGCTGACGAGGAAACTGGTATCTCTTTGGCTTCAAGTCATTACCGCAGCCGGCTTCCGCGATGGTTTTAACCTCACCGAGAATTAGTTTGAAGACGTCAATATGGTTCTGAACCAAGCCCCCATCGTGGTCATGATCGAGAACTACCCGTCGGGACTCATTTGGAAGCTGTTCATGTCGAACGCGGAAATCGAGCCGGCACTGAAGGAGACTGTGTGAAAACGCAAAGGTGTCTGCAAGAACGGACAGCAGTGCCCTCTCATTCACACCGTGGCTTTAGCCCGGTGACGAAAGACATCAAGGACTAGTGGAACCGTTTTAACGGTTTTCTGTTTCTCCCGAGAGACTCAGATATTTGCTGAGGCATAAGAACTTGCTTCTTCCAACGCGACCACGGAAACCGTTAAAACGGTTCCGTTAACTCCGCTGGTGTTTCCCCACCGGGCTGAAGCCTCGGTGTGAATAAGACCGACTGTCCCACTTGATAATTCTGAGTTTTCATAAGAGGCTCGAAGGTCATCGGCTTCGAGAAGGACCAAATGTAAAGTTTGCGATTGATTGATGGCCAGCCTGCACCTCAGCCCTCTTGCGCGGGAGAGGTTCTTTTTCCGGCGTGCAACGCCATCTCTGAGGAGGGAATATGATCACTCGATCCCACTTTAGCTGCTCGTCTCTCCTGGCCTTCGTCCTTGCAGCGATCATGCTTGGGTCCGTCACAGCCTTGGCCCAGGCGGTTGCCCCACTAAACGATCCGGCAATTGAAGCTCGCATCTCCGCGCTGTTGCGGCAGATGACGTTAGAGGAGAAGCTTGGGCAACTGAACCAGTTTTCGGGTGGCGGGCCTACCGGGCCCACTGACCCGAGCACTGGCCGCAGTAATTACAAGCAGATGATCGCCGCCGGCCAGATTGGCTCGCTGCTGAACCTCACTGGCGCGAAGGAAACGAACGAGTTGCAGCGCATCGCGATGACTCGGTCCAGGCTCAAGATTCCGCTCCTGTTCGGACTCGATGTGATCCACGGATACCAAACTATCTTTCCGGTGCCCTTGGGTTTGGCTTCGACGTGGAATCCGGACCTGGTGGAGAAGGCGGCGGCGGCAGCCGCGCGCGAGGCGTCGGCGGAAGGCGTGCGCTGGACCTTCTCGCCAATGGTCGACATCGCACGTGATGCGCGCTGGGGGAGGATCGTTGAGGGCGCGGGCGAGGACCCGTTCCTGGGCTCGCTGATGGCGGCGGCTTACGTTCGCGGCTATCAGGGCACTCGGCTGGACAATCCTTTCTCGATTGCGGCCTGCGCCAAGCACTACGTGGGCTACGGTGCGGCAGAAGGAGGTCGCGATTACAACACGACCGAAATTCCCGAGCGGTTACTGCGAGAGGTGTACCTGCCTCCGTTTCGGGCGGCAGTGGATGCGGGCGCGGCCACCTTGATGAGCGCGTTCAACTCGGTGAATGGAATCCCGGCAAGCGCCAACCCGTTCACGCTTGATCAGGTTCTTCGCCGCGAGTGGGGATTTCGTGGGTTTGTGG
>JACDCK010000151.1 GCA_013817595.1 Pyrinomonadaceae bacterium
TCTCACTTCAGGGTTTTTGTTATTAATTGGGAACTTCCGCCGCAGACATCTCCTTGATCAGCGCCTGGGCCTGGCCAATCAGATGGAGAGAGCCGCTGAAACAGACCAGCCCATCCGGCGGGCTGCCTTCGATGGCTTCCCGGATAGCGTTACGCAGCGAACTCGCCCTAAAGATTTTCTGAGGCTCGACCATATACGATGCTAATTTCTGCAGTTCGTCCAGGCTGGCCGCACGTGGGGTATCCGGCCTGGTCAAAACCAACCTGTTAGCTACAGGGAATAGATTCCCTGCCATCTGCTCAAGATTTTTGTCACGCATCGCGCCAAAGACGAGTGTCACTGGCGCGTCTAGGAACTCGTCAAGGTATTCACGAAGAGCCCTGGTTCCAGAAGGGTTGTGCGCACCGTCGAACAAGAAAGCCGGACGTCCTTCCCATAGTTCCAGTCTTCCCGCGTGGCCGGCCGTTTCTATCCCTTCGATAATCGCCGAACGCGAGATGGCGAAGCCGCGAGCACGCAGGGATTCCGCTAACCGGATCGCCACAGACACGTTTGTGATCTGATGGCGTCCTCGCAAACCAAGTAGAACATTTTCATAGCGGTCCTGTTCCGTTTCGACGGTCACGCGCACACGACCATCTTGCGTCACGCTTTCCACCGTTGCACTGCATTGATCGACGCTCGGTTGAACGTCAACATGCTTACATTGGCGCAGAATCACGCCTAGTACTTCGGCAGGCTGGGGCGCGATTACCGCAATGCTGCCCGGGCGAATGATTGCCGCTTTCTCCGCCGCTATACTCTCGAGCGTTTCGCCGAGATATTCTTCGTGGTCTCTTTCGATTGGAGTTATAGCGACTAACTCAGCTCCCGCCACGCTGGTAGCATCAAGCCGCCCACCCAGTCCGGTTTCGAGTATTGCTAATTTCACCTGATCTTCCCGGAAAGCGAGCAGAGCGATGGCGGTCACATGTTCGAAGAATGTGGGGAGTGCTTCAATCTGTCCCTTGTCGACGAGCTTTTCGGCGCCGCTGCGTACCTGGGTTGCGTGACGGGCGAAATCCTCCGTTGAGATTTCCCGGCGTGCAACCTTAATGCGCTCGGTGATGGAGATGAGATGCGGTGAAGTGTAGAGGCCGGTCTTAACGCCGGCAGCTTGGCAGATTGAATCAAGGACCAAGGCGGTGGATCCTTTGCCATTGGTTCCTGCGATCTGTACGGCGGGAAAGGACTTCTGAGGATTGCCGAGCGCCGCGAGGAGCAATTCAGTATTTCTCAGACCGAGTTTGATGGTCAGGGTTTCGACCCCAAGACTCAGGAGATACCGGAGCGTCTCGTCAAACTGCATGAACATTTCCCAAAACTACAAGCTGACGATTAAGCGACAACTGAGACATCTGTTGAAGGCAAACGAGGGATAGGCTGGGAGGATGAGCCACAGATGACACGGATCAACACAGATTTTAAAGCGTTTTTCGACCGGTGTTGGTCTGTATCCATCTGTGGCTGTTTATCCTGTCTGAACTGTTAAGCCATCGAAAGCCATGAACGATCGCGCCGAGATCATTGTTCCGAAACCGTGCCGGTTCGCGCCTTCTCGATCACGGGCTCGTAGATCTCAGGATTCATCGTAAAGTTGAGCAGCTTGATTATGTAGTCACGCACTTCTCGTCGATCCACGATCGCGTCGAGCATGCCGTGTTCCAGAAGAAACTCCGACTTTTGAAAATCCTTTGGGAGTTTCTGGCGAATCGTTTGCTCAATCACACGCGGCCCCGCGAAACCAATCAGCGCTTTCGGTTCGGCTATGATGAAGTCCCCGAGCATTGCAAAACTCGCGGTAACTCCTCCGGTCGTGGGATCAGTTAACACGGAGACAAAGGGAAGCTGGGCCTCGTCAAGTGTTGCCAGGGCCGCAGAGATCTTTGCCATCTGCATCAGCGACAGTGTGCCTTCCTGCATCCGGGCGCCTCCCGAAGCCGAGAAGATGACAACCGCGGCATGTTCTTTGAGCGCGCGTTCGATTAGACGCGTAACCTTTTCCCCCACCGCTGAGCCCATGGAGCCGCCAATGAAAGACATGTCCATGGCTCCCGCAAAAACGAGATGATTCCCGACTTTGCCACGCGCGTTGATGATTGCTTCGGAAAGGCCGGAAGACTTTTTCGCCTGCGTTAGACGCGCTGGATATGGTTTGCTATCGACAAACTCGAGTGGGTCAATCGATATCACTTCCTCGTCGAGCTCTTCAAATTTCCCCTCGTCATAGAGCATGCCGAGTCGCTCTCGGGCGCCAATGCGAAAGTGATAGCCGCAGTGCTTGCAAACCTGATGGGCCTCGTCAAGTTCGCCAGTGTAGAGGTGCGCCTCACACCCGTCACACTTCACGAAGACATTCTCTGTCTTCACCACTCGCTCCTCAGGGCGAACGGTCTCAATCCTTTTACTCTTTTTGCTAAACCAGGGCATGACAGCTGAGCGCTAGTGTAGTGTCTTAGAAATTCCTTTACAAAGGCACGGACTGCTTTGGCCCATTTTCACTAGAGGGCAACTCAGGTCAATGGATGCTAAAGCTTGAACTCTAAACTGAACCAGCACCGTCTAAACGCTACAAACAATGTGTTTTTCAACGTCCTCTGGGTCCTCATGATCACGGTGGTTAGAATTCTATCCCCTGCTGTGCGCGAATTCCCGTATTAAATGGATGCTTGATGTCCCGCATCTCCGTAACGAGGTCTGCGGCTTGAATCAGCTCCGGCGGAGCATCACGACCAGTGACCACAATGTGCAATGCAGGCTGGGCGGCCCGGACTGCGCGCAACTCTGAAAGAACTTCCTCTACCGGAAGCATGTTGTAGCTCAACACATAGACCAGCTCGTCAAAGATAAGCATGTCGTAATCTCCGCTGCGCATCTTCTCAATGCAGAGGCTCCACGTGGCGCGAGCGGTTGCACGATCCTGTTCCGGATTCTTGGTGTCCCAGGTAAAGCCGTCACCCATGGTATGGACTTCGATACCGAGCTTTTCAGCTGATGCGTGTTCTCCGTAACGATCGTTGCGCGACTTCATGAACTGAATCATGCAGCACTTCAAGCCGCGTCCAACCGCGCGCATCATAAGTCCCAGCGCACACGTCGTTTTACCTTTGCCGTCGCCGGTGTGCACCATCAGGAGCCCCTTAGTGTTTTCCTGATAGTCTTCGCGGCGCCATTTATATTTCTTTTCCGTTGAGTTCATTAGGGGTGGGAAGTCTTGGAACGGTGTGGAAAAAGAGTTTGCCCATGAGTGCAACGGACAAATAGCGGATCAGATTCCAACCATTTGTGGCGCCCGGAGCACGGTTCAGGCGACCGGTTCTGGACGGGCTTCTAACCCCGAGGCTTTCAGGGCATCCTCGCTCGTATCCTTCAATCCGTTCGCTCGCTCGACAGCTTCATGTAGCAGACCCATGATTTCCGTTTCGAGTTCATCCCAGTCACCCTTGAGAGTGCAACCGGCTGCGTTTCGGTGTCCGCCGCCGCCAAAAAGACCGGCCACACGCGCCACGTTGACCTCGCCCTTCGATCGCAAACTTGTGCGGTAGACTCCCGGCTCGGTTTCTTTAAGCAAAGCCACAGCCTCAACCTCGCCCACGGTCAGCGGGTAGTTAACAAATCCATCGGTGGCTTCGTCAGAAGCTTGGGCGAGATCTTGCATCTCGAGCGTCTGGCGCATGCAGGCCACACGTCTCGTGGAATCCCGTCTGGCAGTGGACAGCACTGCGCCCAGCAGCTGAATACGACCCCACGGATAACTCGCAAAAACAGCTTCAGCCGTTTTCGCAGGCCTAACGCCGGAGCGCACAAGTTCGGAAGCGACCTTGAACGTCCGCTCGGTCGTGTTGGAATAATGGAATGAACCGGTGTCGGTAATAAGTGCGGTATAGACGCATTCAGCGATCTCTTTGGTGACTCGCACGCCGGTGGCCTTGCAAAGGTTGTAGATCATCTCGCCGACGGCAGACGCGGTGGAGTCGATCCAGTTAATCTTTCCAAAAAGCGCCGTGGTGGAATGATGATCGATATTGATGACAAACTGGTTTTCCAGGTCTATCAACCCGGGACGTGTAATATCAGAGCATTCAATGACGAACACAGCGTGACAAAATTTGTCGACCGCCGGATTTACCCGGACGCTGTCGGCCCCCGGCAGATGCTGGTAGGCATGCGGAACGGGATCTCGCATGATCACTTCCACTTCCTTATCAAGCGCGCGCAATAGCCAGTAGAGACCCAGAGATGAACCTAAGCTATCGCCGTCGGGGCGTATATGGGAGGTGATGGCAAAGCGGTCTTTCGCTTCGATCAATTCAACGACTTGACTAAGCATTGTAAGCAAGGCTGAGGGATGAAGGATGAAGGATGAAAAATGAACCTCTTAAGCTGAGGGTTCATCCTTCATCCTTCCGACTTCATCCTTTAAACTCATCCTTAATCCTTTCCTTACTTTCCTGACTTGCCCAATCTCGTTCAATCTTGTCGAGCAACTTATCGACACGCTCGCCTTCTTCTTCGACCCGGTCTCTCACAAAATGAATTTCTGGGGTGCGAGGTAGATTAAGCGAGAGGCCAACCTGCTTGCGAACGTAGGGAGCAGCTTTACGCAGTGCCGCGAGCGCCAACTCATGTTCTTCTTCGTTGCCTGCAACTGTCACATAAACCCGTGCGGACTTGAGATTCTCTGAGAGGCGAACGTCAGTCACCGTTACCATTGTGATCCGAGGATCTTCCAGTTCATAACCGACAATCTGCGAGATCTCGTCGCGAAGAATGTCGGCAACTCTTTCAGGGCGGCGCATGGCAAGCAAGGATGAAGGCGGAAGGATGAAAGATGAAACCTGGGCCGAGAGTGGTTTCATTTCTTCATCCTTCCGCCTTCATCCTTCATCCTTTCTAAAGTTCCGTGGCGGCGACTTTCTCCACGATATAAGCCTCAATCTGATCGCCAACCTTAATGTCGTTGAAGTTTTCGAGACCAATGCCGCACTCAAAGCCCTCGCGCACTTCCGAGACATCATCCTTGAACCGCCGCAGTGAGATTATGTTGCCTTCCCAACTGACCACACCATCGCGGATGAGTCGGGCCCTGGCGTTGCGGCGGATACTTCCATCGACAACCATTGAGCCGGCCACGGCGCCCACACGAGGCACGCGGAACACTTCCCGCACGTCGGCTTTGCCAATGATCTTTTCCTTCTCGATTGCGTCGAGCATGCCGATCATCGCCGCGCGGATCTCTTCCTCAACCTTATAAATAATGGAATGCAGCCGAATATCTACGGCCTCCTGCTTGGCCAGATCGCCCGCGCGAGATTCCGGCCTCACGTTGAAACCAATGATTACTACGGCCGACGAGGATGATCCGGCCTGGGTGGCAGACGCGAGTAAAACGTCCGATTCCGTAATCGCGCCGACGCCGGAACGAATCACCTTTACCTTCACCCTCTCGGTCGAGAGTTTCTGCAAGGTCGACTTGAGAACTTCCACCGACCCCTGCACGTCGGCTTTGATGATCACCAACAGTTCTTTGACTTCACTTTCGCCCAAAGCCTCGATACCACGTTTGGTTGTTTGCAGCAGCGTGGCTTGGCGACTGACCATTTGCCGGTGCTGCGAAATTTGCTGCGCGCGACTCATATCGACAACCACCTGCAGAGTGTCTCCGGCCTGCGGCACACCTTGCAGTCCCAGCACCTCTACCGGCGTTGCCGGACCTGCCTCGGTCAAGGCCTCACCGCGATCATTGAACATAGCTCTCACTTTGCCCGAAATCTGACCGACGATGAAGGGATCGTGATTGCGCAGAGTTCCTTGTTGCAGCAGCACGGTTGCGACCGGACCACGACCGCGATCCAGTTTTGCTTCAAGCACGACGCCTGCGGCAAGACGCGTCGGACTCGCGCGAAGATTGAGAATATCCGAGCTAAGTAGGATGGTTTCCAGAAGCCCGTCCAGGTTCTGGCGCTTCTTGGCCGAGACCTGCACCATCTCTGTGTCACCACCCCATTCCACCGGCGACAGCCCGTGCTGGGCCAGCTCCTGCTTGACCTTGTCAGGATTGGCGTCCGGCTTATCGATCTTGTTGATGGCAACGACGATCGGTACTTTTGCCGCGCGTGAGTGCTCGATGGCTTCAATAGTCTGAGGCATGACGCCGTCGTCAGCCGCCACAACCAGCACGACTATATCTGTGGCTTTGGCGCCGCGCGCGCGCATCAAGGTGAAAGCCTCGTGACCCGGCGTGTCGAGAAAGACTACTCGGCGCGTTTCGCCCGGAGTATCCGGACTGGGCACCTGCACGCTGTAGGCGCCGATGTGCTGAGTGATACCTCCTGCCTCTCCGCCGGCCACATCAGTTGCGCGAATGCCATCGAGTAACGAAGTCTTGCCGTGATCGACGTGACCCATTACCGTGACGACGGGAGCGCGAGGCAGTTCGACATCGTCTGCGTCCGTCGCTATCAGTTCCTCAAACTCTTCTTCAGCAACCATCTCCTCAAATGGCACGAAGGTAACGTCATAGCCAAAGCGCTTGCCCAGGTCCATCGCCACATCATCGTTCAAAGGCTGATTGATGGTAGCGAAAACGCCACGTTGCAAGAGTAGCGTCACGACATCCTTGGGCTTGATGCCGAGTTTCTCGGCAAACTCTTTTACCGTGGAACCCTCAATCAGGCGAGCAGACTTCAACTCGCCCGTTAACGGCTCCATTCTGCCGGCAATGCGGTCCTCGAGCGACAGAGCTTTTGGCGGCGAAATGAAATCACCTTTATCAAACCGGCTCGCCTTACCTTCCACCTTCCGTCCGCCGCGCGCAGGTGTGCGACGCGAGCGTCGCCGGCCCGAATCCGGAGGCGGAATGTAGGTGGTCAGAGGTGTCGCAGTTTCGCCTGGTGTGCCCAGGCGTTCAGTTCTTGATAATGAGTTGCGATCTCTAACGCGCCCACTTCGCTCGGCCCTCTCCTTGGGGGTGATCGAGGGCACAACGGGGCTGGGCGCGCGCTCTCCAGGGCGAATGCCGGCGTTAAGAGCGGCGGGGGTG
>JACDCK010000152.1 GCA_013817595.1 Pyrinomonadaceae bacterium
ACATCAACCTGAAGGGCACTTTTCTGTGTTTGAAGTACGAGGCTCCAGCCATGCTTGCGGGCGGACACGGCGGGGCGATCGTCAACGTTGGGTCCATTAACTCTTTCCTCGGCTTCCCTTCCGGCGCTGCCTACGTTTCGTCGAAACACGGTCTGATCGGCCTGACCACAAGCGTGTCCGCGGAGCTGGCGCCGCTGGGGATCAGGGTTAACCTCGTCTGCCCAGGCATCATTGACACGCCGATGCATCAGCGGGCTCGCGGGCTCATCGGCGACGAGATCTACGACAATTTGCTGCAGCAACGTGTTCACACGAGACGCGCAGGACGGCCCGAGGAGATCGCCAGGTGTGTTGTCTTCCTTTGCTCAGACGAGGCGAGTTACATCACGGGCACCACGCTTACACCCGATGGAGGCTTCACTCTGACGATCTGACTGGATAGTCGGCAACTGATAGATCTTCAAGAGTACGGCGACGCAGTGATGGCTAAAGTGAAAGATCGGCCAGCGCGAGTTGAAGAGCTTACGGGTACGTTGTGAGGCTGGTGCTGCCGAAGAAAGGACGGGCCAGCAAAGTAGGAGCCTTTTTTCTCTTGACAGCCCTTTCATAAAACAACGGCATGCACCCGATCGCGAATCAGCATGGATATCACCGGAGACTGGATAGTTTCGAGGTTGTCTGCGCCTCGGCTGATGGCGAGTGTTGGACCGCATAAGAAAACAGATTCATTGTCGAAGGAGACACGCCATATGGCCAAAAAACCGCCACTACCAGCCGTCATGCTAAACCTCACTATCGGACACTGGGTTGCACGCCTCACCTACATCGCCGCGAAACTCAAACTGGCCGACCTGCTCAAGGACGGTCCGCGGACGGCCGCCCATTTGCGACAGCCGCGGGCGTTCACGCCCGGCGCTCTACCGTGTCCTGCGTGAAGCCAGTCTATCAATTAATCAACTAGGATGAATTGTAGTCAATTCGGCGGAGGGTAGAGTCGCTCGAACTCCGGGTCGCCGTGAAGCATTGCGAGGTCGGGATCCTGGCGGGTCCAGATCGGATCCCTGAAACCTGCCTCCCACGCTTTCTTGATGGCGATCAGCGCGTCGCCCGCATTGTTCATCGCGCACAAGACGCATGCGGTGTTGTACAGAATCATCGTATCGCCGGGACGCAGGGCCATGGCCATGTCCGCTTCCCGCTTGGCCTCTTCTAACCGGCCCTGCGTTGCGTAATCACGGGCCAGCAGAACGCGAGCACGAGCGTCTTCGGGCACCTTTTTCAAGTGCGCCTCGTAGATGGCGATCTCGCGATGAAGATAGTTCTTTAGCGCATCTGTCTTTCCGAGCGCCCCGAGTGCGTTGTGAATCGGGACGGTTATGTTGTAGTTCTCGCCGGAGTGCGCCAGCGCCTCCTCCATGATGTCCACGACTTCCTGGTATCGTCCGGCGGCGAAAAGGGCGCGTCCCAGCAGATAGTAGCCACCGTCGTGATCGGGATTCCGGCTTAACGCCATCCGGATCTTGTCGACGGCCTCGCCGTAACGACCGTCGGCGAACATCACCCACGCCTCAGCGCATTGGATCTCCGGAGCATCGTGGCCTTTGGCGCTCGCCTTCTGCGTCGCGGCAATGGCACGATCGATCCACTGCTGTTGCCGCTCGAAGTGGTAGTAGTACTCGGCGCAGACGTTTGCCAGCCCTGCGTGAGCCAGAGCAAAGTCGGGATCGAGTGCGACCGCGTTTTCGTACATCTGAAGAGCAAACTGCAGATCCTGACGTCCGACCTGACGGGCATAATTTCTCCCTCTCAGATAGAGATCGTAGGCCTGCAGGTCCTCGGTCGGTTTCGCGGAGAGAGCCTGCTGCTCCTGCGGCGAGAGCGTGATGCGCAACGCAGCGGCAATCTTCTCAGCGATCTCATCCTGCACCTCGAACACGTCTTTCATCTCGCGGTCGTATCGTTCCGACCAGAGAGGGAAATCTGTTGCTGCATCGACGAGCTGAGCATTGATGCGGAGGCGCGTGCCGGCTCGACGCAGACTGCCGACTAGCACATATGAAGCGCCGAGCTCCTTACCGACCTGGCCGGCCGTTACCGATTTATCGCGATAGGCCAGCACCATGGCCCGCGAGAACGTCTTCAGCTCCTTGATCTTCGACAGCTCCGTGGTGATGTCCTCGGTGATGCCGTCGCGCAGGTACTCGTCCTCTTTCATTCCACTCAGATTCTCAAAGTAGAGAACGGCAACGGAGTGGTCTTGAAGTGTCGACGCAGCACGGGCTCGGATTCCACTCGAATCGGCGGCATGTCGTCCCGAGTCGAGATCGCGCTTCAATCTCTTGAGTGCTGTCTTCAAATCAGTGGCGCTCTGATACCGCAGGTCTCGGTCCTTCTCCAGGGCCTGCCCAATGATCCGGCTGAGCTCCGGCGGCAGCGACGGATTGACCTGATTCACCGGCATCGGATCTCGATTGAGGATGGATTCAAATACGACCGCTGATGTCTCCCCCTGGAAGGGAAGGCTGCCGGTCGCCATTTGGTACAAGACTGTGCCGAACGAAAAAAGGTCCGTGCGCGCGTCGGTGATCTGTCCGCGCGCCTGTTCGGGCGACATGTACGACACCGTGCCCAAGGTGGAGCCCGCCTCCGTCAGGTCCTTGGGGCGCACTGCTGTCGGCAGCTCGGAATCAGCCTTATTTCCCAGCGCCAGGCGATCCATCTTGTCAATTTTAGCCAAGCCGAAGTCGAGGATCTTTGCCTGCCCACGTGAGGTCACGAAGATGTTTTGCGGCTTCAGATCGCGATGAACGATCCCCTTGGAGTGTGCGGACTCGAGAGCGTCCATGATCTGCACGCCGAGCGTCAGAACCGATTCGATGTCGAGTGGACTCCGACGAATCCGATCTGCGAGCGACTCGCCGTCCAGCAGTTCCATGACGATGAAATGCTCCGACTCGAATTGCTCGATCCCGTGGATAGTGCAGATGTTCGGATGATTGAGAGACGATGCCGCCCGCGCCTCTCGCTGGAAGCGCTGCAGCAGACCCTCGTCGCCAGCCATAGCCGGTGTCAGGAACTTCAACGCGACGTGGCGTCCAAGGTTAGTGTCTTCAGCTTCATACACGACTCCCATCCCGCCTTCGCCGAGCTGCGACGTAATGTGATAGTGCGAGATGGTCCTGCCAAGCATGGGGAGTGCCTCCGGAATTGTTAATTGAATGCTGGGTGAAGAGCATAGTAGTATAGCTGCATAAAGGCATCAAGGAGGGCAGCTCACTGCTCTGATCCGTGTTTATCGGCGTAAATCTGCGGCTCAATCCTCTTTGCTTCGCTGAAAACGCAATCTGCCGACTGTCATGACCCCACGCCCACCAAACGCTTCAGCCCGCAGGTTCGACACACTAAACATTTTCCCCTGAAGACTTCATCTTCCAGCTAACGAGGACGAGGCGGAAGCTTTGAGGTCGCAATTTGCGACCTCAAGACCAAGTCGGGGCGGTGGGCGCTACCTACCGCATGCCTCTACGGAGCAAGGTGTGGCAATGCTGTCGAGTGTCTTAAATAGTGAACGCGAATAGTGAACGCGCGATCGAAGTCAACACCACGATCATGCGAGCGTTTGTAAGGCTCCGTCGCGGGATTTTTAGGCGAACGGTGATCAGAACTCAGAAAAGGCGACACTTACGAGTGTCGCCCCTATTGCTGAGCCAAGCGGGCGTACGTTCTGTAATATCAATTGGTTATGGACAGTCAACGCCACTGTTTGAGAGTGCATTTCTGCCATCGGAACCCTCGACATCTTGCTCAAACTAATTTGCCCTTTCCGCAAAGTCGGGACCAACGCCGCCATTGGGCAAGGATTCGGAAGCCTCGTAGTATAATCTCGCAGTGTAGTAAAGATCCGAAAACCGCGTTGAATAGAGAAAAGGGGAAAGATGAGCAGCGAAGATTGGCGAGAGCGTGCGGAACGCATCGAAAGGCAGATGGCCTTCATCGTCGAGCAGCAGGCGCAGTCCGAGGTGAGATCGGCCAAGGCGGACGAGCGGTGGGCCCAGGCGGACGAGCGTTGGGCCCAGGCGGACGAGCGTTGGGCCCAGGCGGACGAGCGCTGGGCGCGCACCGAGGAAGGCATCCGAGCTCTGTTGGCTATTGCCGAGATTCATGAGCGGGAGATCGACAAGTTAGGCGAGGTGGGCCTTGCGACTGATCAAAAATTAAACGAGCTGCGTGAGGCAGGCCTGGCTACTGATGAGAGGTTGAGCGCTCTAATCAATGTCGTCGAGCGGCAAATCAGCGAAGGGCGCAATGGCAAATCGTGACCCCAAGCCAGTGAGATAAATGGCGTTGAGCCGATCTGCGAAGGCACGTTAACAAAGCTTCAACACCAATCCGCAACTACTGAAACTCTCCCTCCATTAGTACTTTGCTTCATTTATATTTGCCGCCGGGTGGCCGCGCGTCCGTGTTTGGTGACCAACCAGCGAGGCGCCAACGGAGCGAAGGCGAACGGCTAGGTGGGGAAGCGCCAAAGGCCATGCATTGCTCGTTACCGGTCGCCTTCTGGATTGCTCCTGGCACTTTGCGCTTTGCTCGTGAACGCGTATGTCCCTCTGACCCCAGACTCGCCAGAACAAATCCCGGCTCGGATGCTGACCCAATGTAGTCACTTGATGACAGAGCGCGACACTGTCTTTGCCAAGACCGGCTGCGCCTTGAGGCAGCAATACGGCGGAAGGCCCACGCCCCGCTTGCGCTGCGGAAGTTGAAAAAGGGACAACGATAATCGATTGCCAGCCTTGCGTCTGATTAAAAGCGTCGTGCGAGATCACAACCACCGGACGTCGGCCCTGTTGCTCGGATCCTGAACGAGGAACGAGATCGGCCCAGTAGACTTCGCCCGTTTCATTGTTCTGAGTTTTGTTGGAGGAGATGATCGGTCCCGGCGGCCTCAAGATCGGAATCCAGGTCGGCATCCGTACCCGCGTGTTCAATTGCGTAGTTAGTGAGTGCCTGATGAAGACTTTTTCGATCGAGGATACCTTCACGCCGTGCCAAAGAGTCCACAAAATCCTCGACTTCAGCGACACTATCCTGAGGAAGTCGCTTGATTTTCTCGATCAGTTCTTGCTGAATAACATTGGAGGAACGCAGAGTTTATTTCCTCAATCCGGTGGACGCCTTTTCGACGCAGGTACCTATCCATTTTCCGGACTACGTTGAGCACGGCGCGGATATAGAGCCGCACGTAACCTTGTTGCACCAGCCAGTCAGTAAACTCTTCCATGACTGGCCCAAACAGTGGGAGTCCAAAACACTTCTTCGAAGCTTTGGGAAACAGAGTGTCAAGCATAAGAACCTCCCAAAAGTGGAATTTGTCGCGAACGGCACGGTTCTTATGCTACTCAATAATGTGAAGTAAAACCTGTGATCGCCTAGTGATCGAGGAACTCGAAAGCGGCAACTCCACATTACTGAACTCTCCACATAAAACATGTACATGGACCAGGTCTATCAGATACGGGCGATCATGGAAGCGACTGGTGAGGTGAAGGATGCGCCGGTGATTCGAGCTGCTTGACGAAGCGTTGGGCGCGCGCCGGCGAAAAGCCTTGGGTTTCACGGACTCCAAAGAGCCGCCCGGCCAGGGCACGGCTGAGACTCTGCACACCCATCCAGACCCTCTTGCTGAAGCTAATGAGGCGCGAAGAGCTGGTATTTCGTGGGCAGAATGTTGGCCTAAAGCTCCTGCAGGAAGCTTTGATTGAGGCACGGGCGGATAGAAAGGTTGTGTTTGAGGAGTTGGTTGAGAAGCAGTGGATTGCAAAAGGAAAAAGCAAAGAGACCATGTCCAACTTCTTTGACTTGCAGACGCGCAACGCTAAGGACTACGTTGAGGCGTCGCAGCGAGAATCAAGCAAGAACTTGAAGCGGCAGAAAGCAAGTAGGTCAGGGCGAACCTACAGGAACCTCTCTCAAAAACACGGCAGGTGTAGGCATTTACATGCACTTTGGGTGTTATGTTTTACACACAGGTTGGGCTTTTCCGGCTTCGATTACCGGGAGATCGCGGTAAGGGGTGTTGGATTTTACATGCACTTTAAGTGTGGTGTTTTACAACAGGGGTGATCTAACTGGGCTTTAAGAGTTCCCGAACCCGAGCCAAACCCTTCCGGTTTTTTCCACTTTCAGTCCCATCCCATCCCATACCGTCCGTTCACGTTCCTCCAGTGAGCTCTCTGATGTGGCACAGGGCTTGAGATGCAGCCGGAGCATGGAAGCAACACAGAGTTACCCCAATTTTACTTTCGGAGAAACAGGGCAGCTAAGCGTTTAGGCGTTGCCCGCATCACCCTACTGCGCGCCCGTGAAGCCGGCCGCATCCGGTTCTTTCGCATCGGCACACGCGTTCTCTACGGCGCAGAACAGCTCACGGAGTTTTAAACGCTTGTGAGCGCAACCGGGTTTGCTGTCTGCATTATCTGGTTAGACGCGGAACTGCCATTCTGCGGGATCGCGAGCAGTGTGGAGGACCGCGATAATGAGAACGACGTCATCCTCGATTGAGAAGTATATGCCGTACGGAAATCTTCTTGTGATGGCTCGTCTGATTCCCGACCGAAGTACTGCGTATTTTAGTGGTTCATCTAGAATACGTAGGTGGGTGGCTCTGATCTCGTTAAGAAATTCTAAGCCTAAGCCGGGCTGTTCGGACTCGTACCACTCGAAAGCCGCTTCGATGTCAGCATCGCTCGCGGCATTTGAGAGAATCCGGTAGCCCTTCACTTTGATTTTTCTGCTAAACGATCAAGAACCTCGAAGGCGGAATGCGCCCGCGACGGATCCTCGCGATAGCGGTTGAGACGCTCTTCAGCCAATCGCAGATGGCTTTCGGGAACGGGAAGATTGCCCGGGTCTTCAGAGATCTGATCCCAGAGGTCCTGCAGGTAGCGGACCTGGTCGGCCTTCGACAGGTCGTTAAAGCCTGGAGGAGTCGGAAGAAGTGCTTCAGGCATCTTGTCTCCCGTATTTGAAAATTGAAGCGCCATCCACAAGCTCGCCCCGGTTA
>JACDCK010000415.1 GCA_013817595.1 Pyrinomonadaceae bacterium
CTTATCTTCTTCCGATCCGCGATCCCTTTCAAGGACCCACTAGAGCACGCTCCGTGCTAACGAACTACCTCTGAAAATCAAAATCGCTCAGGCAGGGAAATTCCCATGTTGACGCGACAGCTCCCCGCAAAAGCCCGTGCAGGTTGCGATGCTGATCGAACGAGCGGATATCCCGAGTCAGCTCTCTTTCCGAAGGAGCTTTCGAGATTCTCGACCAGCGATTATTGGAAAGACTGATTGGGAGCCGCATCAGGCGAGAGGATGCATTTCTCCCGCGCAGTGTGCCACAGCGTGTCGGGTTAGAATCAAACAGCTTCGAGCGGCGGGCCTTGGCTGCTGTCGTAGCTAGGAAGCCAGCGGAGGATACATTGCCAGGAACCTTTCTTTGAAGTTACTCTCGAGCGCCATAGGAATCGCCCCGTCCCAATCATCATTTCCTTCCACGATTACGGGACCGGCCTCCGTGACGGCAATGTCCCATCCGATAGAATGGATGCCGCCAAGGAAGGTGTGGAACTTACGTGCGAGCGCAACTGCCTCACCAAAATAGGGGACCTCGAATCCCGAGAAAATCACTTGCGTCTGTGGGTGCTGCTGGACCCTGCCTCCATATCCGGGTTTGTACAGCCCGTCCGTGCGAAGCCGCCCGCTACCTAAGTCGATCCCCAGGACAATGCCCCCCGCTGCCCAGTTGTCGACGCTCCTCCCCGCAGTGCCGACTCGTAAGGCCGCGGAGAAGATAACCACATTTCCTCCCGAATTGAACGTAATCAGGCGGATGGTGTTAATCGAAGAAAGATGCAAGCTGCCCATGTTCGGATGCTGCTGGATCCTCTCCTGAATGAGGTATTGTCCGTCTAGTCGGCTCCTCAGTTGATCTAAAGTTACTTCATCGTCCCCAATAAAGAGTTTACGATTCTCAAGCCTCAATGGAAACGCACCTTTACCTCTTATTCCCGTCACCGGCTTGCAGAAGCCGCTGAAACGCCGCTCGCTAGCCGGGAACAACGTGCTGAGGGGGACGGTGTTCAACCCGTCCAACCAGGTGATCGATTCTTGATCGCAAGTGGCGATCGTTTTCGGAGTGGGAAAGTTTAAGCTCGATGCAAACTGCGAAAAAACCAATTTGTCCCGGAGAATGCAGACATAATTGTAGCGGTGGCCACCCTTTGATTTGAGATTTTGAGAATCTCTAATCCGCCGAAAGTTGCAGTATGGCATGTAGTGGCTGAAGTCGACGCCAGATTCACGATCGAACCCATAGACGTAGTAGAAGGTGTTGACCTCACCGTATCGGAAAAACCAGACGAGCAAGTCCACGAAGATCTGGAGTTTGCTCTTTCGTTTTTCAGACGGGAAATACGAGCGGGAAAGCTTTGGGTCTACTACCAAGCGCAGTATCTCTCTTCCGCTCTGCCGCCACGCGGCTGATCTTCTGCGCAATGCGCCAAAGCTTAGTGATGTTTTCATTCCCGTTGGCTGATTGCTGCGTTTCCGCGCGATCAGGGGCCAAATAGTATACTCAGCGCTGCATCAAAGAAGTCCACCTGCGGGGGCGAAGATGCCGTTTAAAGTTTAAGGTGAACCGGTGACTTTGGGAGTGTAGCCTGCCGTCCGCGACGCTACACGCACTCGTGTCAGTCTTCTCCCAAGTGATTTCCACTCAAGATCCTGCTCCCAGCCAAATCTCTATGGCTATTCCTCGATTGAGGTGCCGAAGAGCACGATCGGCTTATGGAACCGAACGGTTGTCAGGCTAATGAAAGTTCTTGGCGTGGGTCTGAGCAGGACAGGAACATTATCGTTGCACTCAGCACTCAAGATTCTCGGCTTGAGGAGTCTGCACTACGACACAGTTCGCCTCAACGATGTGCTGGATGGATCCAATCACCGCCCTGACTTTCGACGCTACGACGACTTGGATGCGCTACTCGATCTACCGACAGCATACTTCTACGATGAATTGATGCTCGCTTATCCAGAGTGCAAATGTGTTCTAACCGTGCGAGACCTGGATAGTTGGTGGAGAAGCGTGTCGCGCCATTTCAACGAGCATCACCCCGCGCAACCGCCTGGCTACGGCCTCAAGCG
>JACDCK010000153.1 GCA_013817595.1 Pyrinomonadaceae bacterium
GACGAGAGCTATAAGAACCGCGGCATCCTCGCAATCAAGCAGCTGGGCTTTTCACCAATGCCACTTATGTGGCACCAATTGCGACCTTAGCGCAAAGCTTTAATTGGCCGAGCGCTTACTGCGAAAGCCGCGACAGAATTTCCACCGCATCACAACGAAAGGAAACAGCCATGAATCATCCCCAACAAAGTAGTCCAATGATTTTGGAAGACCGGCTTACTAAGCTTGAGGAAGAGGTTAAGAAGAACAATAAGAATATAACGGACGGTCTTCAGGGGCTCATCGACACACTTGAGGAGATGAGACAGCGAGGGGTTACAACGGACGGTCTTCAGGCGCTCATCGACAAACTTAAGGAGATGAGAGAGGGAGAGTGTCAACTGCCGCCCGGTTGCGAACAGGAATAACGGTCGATGCTACGGACCAGGAGCGGGCGTTCACCCTAAAGTCCGCTTATTCTGGTCCGGCTACTTGTAGTCACTAATCAGGACCACATCATTGGTCTCCACGCCCCGCTCACAAACCAGCTGTTTTCCGTCGTGTGACCAGTCAAACGAGAATATTTGATCTGCTCTGAAGTCTGTCACCTGCCTCGGTGGTCCACCATCCAGCGGTTGGCTCCAGATATTCGAGATCCCGGAACGAACGTCTACGTATGTTAGGGCGCTGCCGTCGTGTGTCCAGCGAATTCGCTGCCAGGGAAAAATCGGTATGTTGAAAACCTTCACCGGAGGCCCGCCGTCAGATGGAATGATGGCGATTTTCTCAATGTTACTAGTCTCGTCCAGATAGCGACAGGCGATCATCTTGCCGTCAGGTGATACGACCGGCACTTTGAAATTCGCATCCCTTATCTGAACGGCGTGGCCACCGTCGACCGGGACTTTCCACAACGTCGGTTTACCACCGCCACCGCCACCTCTTTGATAGATAACCCAGTGACCATCGGGTGTCGGATAAGGGTAGATGTCGCTGCCGCCGTCAGTCAATTGTCTCGGGTTGTTGCCATCTGTGTCCATCCTCCAGATATTGAACGGACCAAAGCGGCTAGAGGAAAAAAAGATATAACGTCCGTCAGACGAAACTGTCGGATGGTAGTTAGAGCCGGCATCGCTGGTCAGTTGGGTTTTGTCGGCTCCATCACTCCCCATGCTCCAGAGATCCAGTTTGCCGCTGGCCATTGTCGAATAGACAATCCGGTTATTGGGAATCCAGGCAAGACCATAGCTCCAGCCGACACCGGAAGTGATCTGGGTGGCACGAGCTGAGTCTCCAGTTGGGGCGATCCACATCGTCGCCAGCCGGCTGTGTTGCACCGAGACGAGGGTGCGCGAGTCCGCGGTAAGGCTCAAATCCCTGTAGTTATTGGAATCATTGGTGACTCTCTGTGCCTTTCCCTCAGGATAAGATACGTACCAGATTTGGATCGGACTTACGGACTCTTCTGCCGCGGTGACGAGCATGCCGCTTCCATCCTTGAGCCAGACAACTCGGGTAACTCCAAACCAGTTGCGGGAGGTAACAGGTTTCTCCGTTCCGTCCGCGACCCGCACTTCAACCACTCGCATGTGGAAACCGCCGGTGAAGCTTCCGTCGAGGCAAGCAATCACCTCCCCGTTAGGTGACCAGGCCAACCCGTAAATGGAAAATAGATCCGGGTTGCTTCGCATAACCAGCCGGCGCTCTCCGGTCCCGTCGGACTGAGCGATCATTAATGAATACTCACCCTTGCTCTTGTCCCATCTCACAAAAGCAAATCGTTTTCCGTCCGGAGCGAAGGTAATTTTACTGTCCACGTTTGACAGTATTTTTCTGGACGCCCCACCATGCGCGGGCACTTGATAGAGCAGGCCAATCTCAGTCTTTTCATACCTGACGTAGTAAATATAGTTACCATCGTTAGAGAAAGATATCGCGTGGTACCGCACGTCCGCGGGCGGAGCGATCAATACGTTGCTAGCCGTGGCCGGGTAAGTTGACACCAGGCTCTGCTGTCCAGCGTCCCCCAACACTTGCGCGATGTATTTACCATCGGGGGAGACCTCGGCGGTAAGAGACTTTCCGGTATTAGTGACCTTGGTCACCGGCATGTTTTGAAATGGCACGCGCCCTTTCTCCGGGTGGGGTGGAAAGATGTACAAAGCACCGGCGACGGCACTCAGCAGCGCAAAAACAAAGAAACCTATCGAGAGGCGCGGTCGGCGAAGCGACTCGGAGATGCTTTTGAAGGCGCTTGAATGTGACGGCTTTGAAGCAACCAGCCGTTGCGTGCGATGACCATCCTCGTTATCCAGGGCATTCCGGGTGGCCCGGAGATCGGCAACCATTTGCCCCGCCGTCTGGTAGCGCGACTCAGGTTTCTTTGCGAGGGCTTTGAGCGTAATCCGATCGAGTTCCGGAGGCACGCGCTTGTTAACCGAAGATGGTGGTAGCGGATTGAAGTGGATAATTTGTGCACCGATCTCGATGACGCTTCCGCCGGAAAAGGCAGGCCTGCCGGTGAGGGATTCATAAAGCAACGCGCCGAGCGCAAAGAGATCGCTGCGCGCATCCACATCCGCCCCCAATGCCTGTTCCGGAGAAAGATATAATGGCGTACCAATAATGACGTTGCTGCTTGTACGTGCCAACAAAGTGTTGGCGTCTGGTCCTGCTCCTTGCGGGTGATCTTCATGCAGGTGCTTTACCAATCCGAAGTCAAGCACCTTGACCTCGCCCTCTTTATTCACCAGCACGTTCGAGGGCTTGATGTCGCGGTGAATGATGCCCCTGGCGTGTGCCGCTCCCATGGCTTCGCCTACAGCCTCGATAACCTCCACGGCCTCGGTGATTGTCAACTTACTCTCATGCAAGAGGTCACTAAGAGTTTCTCCCTTGATGTATTCCAACACGATAAAGGGCTGACCTTCAGTTGTTTCTCCGTAGTCGTGGATGACTGCGATGTGCGGATGCGAAATTGTGGAGACAGCTCGGGCTTCGCGTATGAAACGCGCGCGATAACGGTGATCCTGGGAATCAGTTAGAAACTTGATAGCGACGTGCCGGCCGAGGTGGGTGTCTTCAGCCAGGTAGACTACGCCCATGGCGCCCTCACCCAGCTTCTCCACGATCCGATAGTGTGAAACTGTCTGGCCGATCATGCGTTCTTGTTCATTCTCAGCAAAGCACTAGAAGCCGGATAGTTCGCGCGGTGGTAAATACTCCGGTTGGAATGGATTAGAGAAAACCAAATCCTTGTGTAGCCAGCCATGCTATGCCATGCACAAACGCATTTCAAGGCGTAAATGTGTAGTTGTCCGAGCCCTGCATAGGCCTAAGCACCAGATTTTTAGGTTTAGTTAAAGTATTGGGTACCAGCAAGATGGCGGTTTGCCCTCAGTGTGGTGATCTCTGTATTCCTTTGCACAGCAGCAGAGCAAGGCCATGCGTCGCCAGTTCCAGGGTTCCGGCTTTGGCTTTGAAGATTTCGCGCGTGCGCGCTTGGGTTACCCTGCCAAACACAGACAGGCTTCGAGACAGCAGCCACGCGTCATACAGCGTGAGTAAGCGTAGCGCTCCTGCCCGTCATCCTGATCCATCCGCGGACAAAGCCCGAGATCGTGAGTGCCATCGAGTTCAATTCCAGGCGTGAACACGTAGAGCAATCGCTTCTTCGCATGTGTTCAACTTCAGATTGACCGGCGCGGTTGGCTTCGCAAAAGACGAATCGAATCTTAAGAACCAAGAGTTATTTTCTTAGCCAGCCAAATAGGCCGTGAACTACGGCCTCGCGGTTCTCTTCATAGATAGCTCTGGTGAGCGGGATATTCATGGGACAAACCTGCACGCAGTTTTGCGCATTGCCGCAGTTGGTGATGCCATCTTCCTGCAGCAGCGCTTCGAGGCGTTCGTCACGCGTCATCTTGCCTGTGGGGTGCATGTTGAAAAGACGAACCTGTGCAATCGCCTGCGGCCCAATGTAGTTATCGCCATCGTACTGCGGACAGGCTTCAAGACAGCAGCCACACGTCATACATCGTGAGTAAGCGTAGCGCTCCTGGACTTCGTCTTGGTCCATTCGGGGTCCGGGGCCGAGATCGTGAGTACCATCGAGTTCGATCCAGGCGTGAACACGCTTAAGGTGATCAAACATTTGCGAGCGGTCAACAACAAGATCCCGAATGTTCGGAAACTTGGACATCGGCTCCAGCTTGATAGGCTGATCGAGATTGTCGACCAGAGCCGAACACGATTGCCGTACTCGTCCGTTGATGATCATCGTGCAGATGCCACACACCTGCTCCAGACAATTCATACTCCAGACGGGCGGTGTGGTGGGCTGGCCGTTGCTGGTTACTGGATTTTTCTGAATCTCCATGAGGCAGGAGATGACGTTGAGATTCGGGCGATAAAGGATCTCAAACCTTTCCCAGTATTGAGGTGAATCGGGATTGGCGCGCCGCCTGATATGAATCTCGACAGTCTTGGGAGAAATACGATTTGCGTTGGAAGATCTTTGTAGGTTTGTGGACATGATGATGGCAAAAAAGTTCAGCACGGTGGCAACGTACGCGCGGAGAACTCTGTGGCCTCCGTTTAACCAGTGCGAAGGATCTTGGTTTTTAGTTGAGTATTTTGACCATCCAAGCTAGTCCCGGAGGGACGGAATATTTATAGACAGTAGACTCCGTAAAATTTCTCTCCGCTCCGGAGGAGCGGCATGTTGGTCATTCGCCAAGCTCGTCGCGGAAAACATTTCGCTCCTCCGGAGCTCCAGTCTCTGGATTCGCTTCGGTATCTATAAACATCCGGCTCCTCCGGAGCTACTGCGACGTTTAGTTGCGCGATGCCGCGCGGTGTCTCCGTGGTGATTCTACATTACTTCAAGCTTTGGCCGTTTCCTTCTTGGCCTTGCTGTAATCGCGCTTGCGCGGCGTGATTAACGAGACATCAACCGGCTCATAGGAAATCACCGGCCCTTCGCCGGAATACTCCGCGATCGTCGTCTTCAAAAAGTTCTCGTCATCGCGATCGGGAAAATCGGGCTTGAAGTGTGCGCCCCGCGACTCGTTACGATCCAACGCACCGAGCGTAATCACCCGGGCCAGCTCGAGCATGTTGTCCAGATGCCGCGCGTGAGGCAGGGCCATGGTAGCCCAGAGGTTTGAATCGTTAATCGAGATGCGCTGGTAACGATCCATCAGCTCCAGCAACTTGTTATCCGTCGCCTTTAGCTTATCGTTGTAACGCACAACAGTGACGTTGTCCGTCATCCACTTGCCCATCTCCTGATGAAGCACATACTGATTCTCGTTTCCACTCTGCTTAATCAAGGCATCATTGATTTCTCGTTGCCGCATCAATTCCTGTTCGTAAATGCGGGAACCATCCGTGCCGTTGCGCTCAATGTTCTTTGCGAACTCGATTGCCGCCGGCGCCGCCACAAAGCCGCCAAAGACACAGCTCACGAGAGAATTCGCGCCCAAGCGGTTCGCGCCGTGAATTGAATAGTCACATTCACCTGCGGCGAGCAGACCGGGAATGTTTGTGCGCTGATTGAAATCTACCCAGAGGCCGCCCATCGAATAGTGCACGCCAGGGAAGATGCGCATCGGCACATGGCGCGGATCGTCGCCGACAAACATTTCGTAGATTTCCAGAATCGCGCCGAGCTTGCGGTCAAGGGTCTCCGCGGGAATGTGTGTCAGATCCAGATAGACCTGATTGTCGCCGCCTACGCCTTTGCCTTCTATGCACATCTGAAAGATCTCGCGAGTGGCAATGTCGCGCGGAACCAGGTTGCCGTAAGCCGGATATTTCTCTTCGAGGAAATACCAACGCTCCTTTTCCGGAATCGACGAGGGTGATCTGGTATCGCCCGGCTGCCGCGGAACCCAGATGCGGCCACCCTCACCGCGTGCAGATTCCGACATCAAACGCAGCTTGTCTTCGCCAGGTATCGAGGTTGGGTGAACCTGGATGAACTCGCCGTTCGCGTAATGCGCGCCCTGCTGATAACAAGCTGAAACTGCGCTGCCGGTACAGACCATCGAGTTGGTCGACTTGCCGAAGATCAGACCCGGGCCCCCGGTGGCCATGATCACGGCATCAGCGGGGAACGCTTTCAGTTCCAGGGTCTGCAAATTCATCGCGATGAGCCCGCGGCACACCTGGGCGTCATCGAGCACTAAGGACATCATCTCCCAGTGTTCATACTTTTTAACTTTACCGGCCACCTCGAATCGGCGCACCTGCTCGTCCAGGGCATAGAGCAGCTGCTGGCCGGTGGAAGCGCCGGCAAAGGCAGTGCGGTGATGCTTCGTGCCACCGAAGCGACGGAAGTCGAGCAATCCTTCCTGAGTTCGGGAGAAGGGGACACCCATACGATCGAAGAGGTAAATGATCGATGGCGCCATCTCGCACATGGCTTTGGCAGGAGGTTGATTCGCGAGGAAGTCGCCGCCATAAACCGTGTCGTCAAAGTGTTCCCACGTCGAGTCGCCTTCGCCCTTCGTGTTGACGGCGCCGTTGATGCCACCTTGAGCGCAAACCGAGTGGGAACGCTTCACCGGAACGACTGAGAAGAGATCGACGGAGTGGCCTGCTTCCGCAATCTTCATCGCCGCGGCGAGACCGGCAAGTCCGCCGCCGACGATTGCTATCTTGATTCCGTTGCTTGCCATCCTTTAGAGAAGACCTCCCAATAATCCGCCAGGACGTATGAAAGCGACCGCAGCGTTGATACCAACCAGCAGCAGCACGATGCCAAAAGCTATGCAGGCGTAGCCGGTCAGACGTTGGGCGCGTTCGCCGATCGTGATGCCCCAGTCGACCATGAACAACCAGATGCCGTTGGCGAGGTGCCATACGGTTGCCGTGATGCCGACCATGTAGATGAGGAAGATGGGCACCATGCGAAATTCTCGGGAAACAATGTCGAAGGCCAGATCCGGCCGGTGGGCCACGGAAATCGTGTTCAATCCGGGAATCATGCCGAAGCGGAAGTTCAGCACATGGAAAGCGATAAAGAAGAAAAGAACCACGCCCGTAAT
>JACDCK010000416.1 GCA_013817595.1 Pyrinomonadaceae bacterium
TGATGAGATTGAGTGGTTCTCAGGCGGGCTTCGCAGGACCATCTTCGATTTGCCTGGTCCCTGGCTGACCAAGTATCCACTCGTGTTCTACGATGGCAGCCTGGAACCTGTTCCTCCACACGGCGTGCGTAACGCCAGGATAGCCGATCTCAGCTGTGTATTGTTCCACTACAAGTTCCTCAAGAATTTTCGCGAGCAGGCGGTGCGGGCCGTAAGGGAAGAACAGTACCATAGCAAATCTCGCGCATACAAGAGATACCTCGACACCCTGGAGCAAAACCCGGAGTTGCGCCTGAGACTAGAGAGCTCCAAGGAGATCGTAAGCGTGAACGAATTGCTCGAGAGTCGATTCCTGGTCGCCTCCGAGGACTACGTCGGCTGGGTAGATGCCGAGGAGGAGAGGAGGTTCTCGAACGCGGTTCTCCAGGCCGAGCCTGGCGTATCGGCCGAGGCCTTTCTCCGATCCAGGCGTCGAGAGAGGGCGATGACTCTCAGGGTAGGGAAACTCGAACACCGACTCCTCGTGCGCGAGCGGCAACACAAGCGGCAAAAGGTGGCGAAGTCTCGGAGGATACGGACTCTCCAAAGGAAGCTCGGCGACCGGGTTCAAGAGATACAAGAGCTGGAGAAACAGGTACTCGACCGAGAACAACGAATAACAGTACAGGAACGAAAACTACGAGATCGCGGGCGGAGGCTACGAGTCTTCAAACGAAGAACGCAGCACCTCAGGCAACAAAACGACAGTCTCAAGCAACAGATCGAGAACGTCGAAGCTTCCCGGGTAGGGAGAGTTATATCTATAATACATAGGATCAAGACGCACCTTAGGAGCTTGATATGGAGAAGTTGATAGGAGCGGTTACGTTTCAGTAGGCAACCGACCAGAGTAGTTGCTAAATTAGCCTGCCATCTACTCCTCTGGCTTGTCGCCGGCACGGACCACACCGGTCTGGAAGGCACCTTCAGGGGGATGCGACCATCGGTGTTCCGGATTTTGGCAGCAGTTCTCCGCTGTGCAGAGTAGACCCCTGTAAAGCTTTGCACGAACTTCCGAGAATTCCCGTTATGCGAAGTTCGCGGCGAAAGTTCGCCGCCAAGCGCGGACCGGTGTAGGTGCCACACTCCTCGACACAGACAAGCTCCCAGCGACCTGTCTCTCTGGCGATAGGCACGCGTCCTGCAGTTCATTGCAATAGAATGTTGCCGTTTGCCTTCTTTTCTTTTATCTCTTTTATAGTGCTGCTAGTGCGGAGGTTGCAGTGTGACGGTACTCTCGTGGGTGGGAGTATTATACCTCTTTTCAGAACACCCCTGGCAGCTCTGGGGTCCCGCGACACCGAGGCCGCATACCCCCAGCCTATCGGCCGGATCTTCGAGCCAGTCATTCACGTCGCACCATTCTAGCCGCGACTCACTCACGTCCTCGAAGAACAGCCAGTATCGCCCCTGCGCTTCATCGCAGAGCGAGTCTCGCAGAACATGAGCCACATAAAGGAGGAGTTGAAGAGGGAGTTCATCATGGCGCTGAAAACCAACCGCAAGGTGGCACTCTCGCTTGAGGACAAGCGAAAGGGAGCCTACGAGCGAGTTGGGTCTCTAAAGTTGAAGCCGGGCGCGGTGTTGGAAGTCCATCTGGAGCAGGTGAAGTTCCCGCTGTTTGTGCTCAAGCAAGTCTTCACAAACGAAGACGGAAGCACAGGCGTCCTGTATCTGGCTAGCAGCGACCCGACCCTCGACCACGAGCGGATGACCACGATCTATCATAGACGGTGGAAAGTGGAGGAATACCACAAGTCGTTGAAGTCCAACGCTTCTTTGGCCAAATCTCCGACCAAGACTACGAGAACGCAGTCCAACCACATCTTCTGTTCCATCCACGCCTTCGTGAAGCTGGAGCGGATGAGGATAGCCACGAAGCTAAACCATTTCGCACTGCGTTCTCGGCTGTGCGTCAAAGCGGTTCAAGCCGCATTCCAGGAGCTACAACGCCTTCAACTCGCCGATGATGAACCTATGCGTGCGTAAGATGAGTTAATCAGTTGCTGTACACGCCTCTAACATCTTGGGCAGTACCTTTCGGTAATCC